>CAZMMH010000044.1:0-11469 GCA_964567315.1 uncultured Gammaproteobacteria bacterium | reverse complement strand
GCGTGTCGGCGAGAAAGCGCGGCGCCTGCTCGGCGTAGTAGTCGCAGGCCAGGGCGCACTTTTCGACCTCGGCCCGCGCCTCGCCGATGAGCTTGCCCATTTCCCGCGTGATCAGTGCGGCGAACTCCTCGCTGCGCCGGCGCAGCACGCCGGCCACATTGCGCAGGTAGGCGCAGCGCTCCGCCAGCGGCGTCGCCGCCCACGTCGGGGCCACCGCTGCGCTCTGCGCCAGGAGTTGCTCCAGCGCTGCGTCGTCGATGGGCTCGAATACGCCGAGGCTGGCGTCGTCGGCCGGGTTGATCGAAAGGAAACTCACGCGATACTCCTTCGCCGGGGCGCTTGCCGGGTAGTATAGTTTGAAGCGCCCGCGGGCGAACCCCGGGCCGTCCGCGGCCCTTCGGGCCGTGGCACGCCACGGGCCCCGACCGACGGCAACAGCGTTGAAGGAAATCCACGACATGAAGCGGCACACGATCGGCGTCCTCGGTGGCAGCGGATTCGTCGGCCACCACCTCGCGCAGCGGCTGATCGAGGACGGCCACCGCGTACGCATCCTGACCCGCCACCCCCATCGCCACCGGGATCTGCTGGTGCTGCCGGGGCTGGAGCTGGTCGAGGCCAGCGCGGCCAATCAGCCGGCCCTGACCGAGGCCCTGCGCGGCTGCGACGTGGCGGTCAACCTGGTAGGAATTCTCAACGAACGCGGCGACGACGGCCACGGTTTCGAACGGGCCCACGTGGAGGTCCCGCGGCGTCTGGTGCAGTCGGCCTGGGAGGCCGGCGCCACCCGCGTGCTGCACCTGGCGGCGCTCAACGCCGCGGCCGATGCGCCGAGCCACTACCTGCGCAGCAAGTATGCCGGCGAACAACTGACCCTGGCGGCGGCCAAGGACGGCCTGCGGGTGACCAGTTTCCGCCCCTCGGTGATCTTCGGCCCCGGCGACTCCTTCCTCAACCGCTTCGCCGGCCTGCTGCGGATTTCCCCGTGGCTGTTTCCGCTGGCCTGTCCGGAAGCCCGCTTCGCACCGGTCTTCGTCGGCGACGTGGCCGAGGCCATGGCCCGCGCCCTCGATGCCCCGGAAAGCGCCGGCCGCAGCTACGAATTGTGCGGCCCCCGCAGTTACAGCCTGCGCGAACTGGTGCAGTTCACCGCCCGCAGCCTCGGCCTGCGACGGCGCGTGCTCGGCCTGCCCGACTGGGCCGCGCGGCTGCAGGCAGCGCTGCTGGAACGGGTCCCCGGCAAACCCTTCTCCCGTGACAACTACCGCTCGCTGCAGCTGCCGAGCGTCTGCCACGAGGACGGCCTCGGCGACCTCGGCATCACCGCGACCGCCCTGGAAACGGCGGCCGGCTACCTCGGGGACCGCGGCCAGCGGGGCCGCTACGACCGCTACCGGCGCGCCTCGCGCCGCTCCTGAGGCCACCGCATGCAGATCTACCTGGTAGGCGGCGCCGTCCGCGACACGCTCCTCGGCCTCGAACCCAAGGAACGCGACTGGGTGGTGGTGGGGGCCACCGCGCAGCAGATGCTCGACCTCGGCTACCGTCCGGTAGGCAAGGATTTTCCGGTCTTCCTCCACCCCGAGACCCACGAGGAGTACGCCCTGGCGCGCACCGAACGCAAGACCGCGCCCGGCTATCACGGCTTCGAGTTCCATGCCGATCCCGGCGTGACCCTGGAGCAGGACCTGCTGCGCCGCGACCTGACCATCAACGCCATGGCGATGACCGACTCCGGCGACTTGATCGACCCCTACAAGGGGCGCGAGGACCTGGACAACGGCTTCCTGCGCCATGTCTCCAACGCCTTCGCCGAGGACCCGGTGCGCATCCTGCGGGTGGCGCGCTTCGCGGCCCGCTTCCACAGGTGGGGCTTTCGCGTGGCTCACGGCACCAATGCCCTGATGCGCCGCATGGTGGCCGCCGGAGAGGTCGATGCGCTGGTGCAGGAGCGGGTCTGGAAGGAGCTGGAACGGGCCCTGGGCGAGGAGCATCCGGAGGCCTTCTTCAAGGTCCTGCGCGGCTGCGGCGCGCTGGAGCGGCTGTTTCCCGAGATCGACGCCCTCTACGGCGTGCCGCAACCGGAGCAGCACCATGGCGAGGTGGACACGGGTGTGCACGCGATGATGGTGCTGGAACAGGCGGCGCGGCTGAGCAGCGACCCGCGGGTGCGCTTCGCCGCCCTGACCCACGACCTAGGCAAGGGCACCACGCCGGAGGCCCAGTGGCCGCGGCACATCGGCCACGAGGCGCGTAGCGCCGAGCTGGTGGAGGCGCTCTGCGCACGCATGCGCATCCCCAACGAATACCGCGACCTGGCTCTGCAGGCGGCCCGCTACCACACCCACTGCCACCGGGTCGCCGAGTTGCGTCCGAGCACCGTGCTCGACACCCTGGAGGCGCTCGACGCCTTCCGCCGGCCGGAACGCTTCGAGCAGTTCCTGCTCGCCTGCGAGGCCGACGCCCGGGGGCGCAAGGGCCACGAGCAAGACGCCTATCCCCAGGCCGAAACCATGCGCCGGGCACTGGCCGCGGCCGCCACGGTCGGCGCCCGGGAAATCGTCGCCGAGGGCCACCAGGGCAAGGCGGTGGGCGAGCTCCTGCACCAGCGCCGGGCCGAGGCGATTCGCTCGGCGCTGAAAGACTAGACCGGCAAACGGAGTCGGAAATGGTTCAAAGCAACAACCTCGACGCCGCGCTGCAGCAGGCGGTCGGCCTGCAGCAGGCGGGGCGGCTGGCCGAGGCGGCGCAGCTGTATCAGGCGATCCTGGCGCAGAAGCCGAGCCACGCCGAGGCCCTGCACTGGTTCGGCATGCTCAACCATCAGCTCGGCGACAAGGGGCAGGCGCTGAACCTGTTGCGTAAGGCGATCAAGAAACAGGGAAAGGTCGGCCTCTACCACTACCACCTGGGCCTCGTACTCGCGGCCGACGGCAAGCTCGATGAGGCGGCAATGGCCTACGAAAGGGCCCTGACCCTGCGACCCGACCTGGCCGCGGCGGCCAACAATCTGGGGGCCATCCGGGTCCAGCAGGGACGCGCCGAAGCGGCACTCCGGGCCCTGCGCAAGGCGGTCAAGCTGCAGCCTGGGCTCGCCGAGGCGAACAAGAACCTCGGCAACGCCCTGATCATGGCCGGCGATCTCGAGGCCGCGGTCGCCGCCTACCGCACGGCCATGGGCGGAATGCCCCGGGACATCGAACTGCGCAACAATTTTGCCCACGCACTGATGGAGACCGGCGACACCGAGCAGGCCCTGCGGCTGCTGGGCGAGACCTTGGAGGCCGCGCCCGACAACGCCGCCGCGCACAACCTGAAGGGTGCCGCCTTCAAGCTCATGGCACGCGATCAGGAGGCGCGCGCCGCGTTCAAACGGGCACTCGAGCTCGACCCGGACTGCGTCGAGGCACTGGTGAACCTGGCCGTCGCCGAGATCACCGACGATGAACAGAAGGCGGGCGAGGAGCTGCTACGCCAGGCGCTGGCAGCCGCACCGGACAATATCGAAGCGCTGACGAACCTGGGTTCGCTGCTGACGAAGTCGGGGCGGCCGGACGAGGCCATAGCACCGCTCGAACACCTGGCGCGATTGCAGCCGAATGACCCGGCACGGCATATTGCCCTGGCCAGCACCCTGCGGCTGGCACACCGCGAACAGGAAGCGGCGGCGGCCCTGCGGCAGGCAGTGAAACTTGCCCCGGGTGATTGCGAAGCGATGACGTTGCTGGGCGACACCCTGCTCGATGCCGGCGACATCGCCCAGGCGCACAAGCTGTTCCGCAACGCCCTCGCGCAGTGTCCGGACGAGGCCGGCGCCTACGTGAGTTTGACCGTGAGCCAGAAGATCACCGCGGCGGAACTGCCGCTGCTGCAGCAGATGGAGTCGCTGCTGACGCGGTGCGCAGCGCGGGACGACGCCGAGGCGGAGGTCGAAAAGCTGCACTTCGCCCTCGGCAAGGGCTACAACGATCTTGGCGACTACGAACGCGCCTTCCAGCACTATGCCGCGGGCAACCGCATCGCCCATAGACACATGCAGTTCGACCGCGGCGAACATACCGCGCAGGTGGATGGGATCATCGCGACCTGCGACCGCCGGTTCTTCGCCGCCAGACGTGAATTCGGCAGCGACTCCAGGCGGCCGATCTTCATCCTCGGCATGCCGCGCTCCGGCACCACCCTGACGGAGCAGATCCTCGCCAGCCATTCCCAGGTCTTCGGCGCCGACGAACTGATCTACTGGAGTCACCAGGCCCAAGAGCTCGGCACCGGCTACGGCGCCCTCGACGTGGCGACGGTCAAGGCGATGGCCGCGGGCTACCTCGAGCACCTTGCCGCCATCGACGCCGACTCCCGGCACGTCACCGACAAGATGCCGGGCAACTTCATGCACCTCAGTCTAATCCATCTGGCCTTCCCGCAGGCGCGCATCGTGCATTGTCTGCGCAACCCGGTCGACACCTGCCTGTCGGTCTTTTTCCAGAGTTTCAGCGGTCATCACCCCTATGCCTACGATCTCGACGACCTGGCGTTCTATTACCGGGAATACCGCCGCCTGATGGCGCACTGGCGCGAGACCCTGCCGGCGGACGTGTTCATGGAGCTGCAATACGAGGAACTGCTGGCGGAACCGGAGGCCACCGCGCGCCGGCTGCTCGCCTTCTGCGATCTGGACTGGGAGCCCGCATGCCTCGAGTTTCACCGCAGCGCGCGCAGCGTGCGCACCGCCAGCCGCTGGCAGGTGCGCCAGCCCCTGTACAACTCGTCCAGGGAACGCTGGCGCCATTACGCGGCGCACCTCGGGCCGCTGCTGCCGCTGCTGGAGGCGCAGGGGTGAAGCCCTCATCGCGGGTAGCGCAGGCCTGCGCGAGCCGGCCCGGGACACAGCAACCATAAGCTGACGATGGACGCCAACCTCGCCAATACCGAACCCTCAGAGCTGTGGGCCGACGCCGCCGGCCTGCTGCTGCAGGCCCTGACCGCCGCACTGGTGGTGGCGGCCTACTGGGACGCAAGCCCGCACCTGCTGGCGGCGGCCTTCGGCGCCGCGGTGGTGGCCGCGGGCCTGCCGGCACTGCTGTACCGCCCGCTCAGCCACGACCCCGCGGAGCCCACGCCGACCACTGCCGTCATTGCCGCGGCCGTCTCCGGACTGATCTGGGGCGGCGGCCTGGCGCTGTTCCAGATGCAGGGGCCGGGCCCGGGCGGATTGCCGCCGTTCGCCCTGGCCGCCGCCACCCTGGCGGTGGCCCTGGGCAACGGCCTGCGCCCCGCCGCCCTGCTCGCCTTCGCCCTGGTTGCCCAGCCGCTCGGCCTGGCCGCTGAACTGCTGCTGGGCAGCGGCGCTACTGCGGCCTATCTCCTGCTGCTGGGCGCCAGCGGCCTGCTGGTGCTGGCCGCGATCCGCCAACGCCAGCGCCTGGCCCGCTACTATGCGGTGGGGCGCCAGAACGCCCACCTGCTGGTGCAGCTGGCCCAGGCCCGTGACGAGGCGGTGCACAGCCAGCACGAGGCGGAACGGGCGAACGGCGCGCTGAAGCTGCAGATGCACGAACGGGAGCTGGCCGAGGCCCGCACCAAGCACTCGGAACGGGAGCTGGCCAGCATCCTGCACGACATGCAGGACACCTATTTCCGCACCGACCGCGACGGCATCCTGCTGCACCTGTCACCCTCGGTGGAGCCGCTGCTGGGCCGCACGCCGCAGGAGCTGACCGGCCGGCCCTGGCGCGAGCTGCTGTTTGAACCCGACGAATACGCCGGCTTCATCGCCGCCCTGGACGACAATTTCGGCCGCGTGGAGAGCCACGAGATCCGCCTGCGCGATCACCGGGGCGAGCCCGTATGGGTCTCGCTCAACAGCCACTATTACACGGCGCAGACCGACGACGAGGATGAGCTCGGCGCCGTGGCCGGCTTCGAGGGCACCGCCCGCGACGTCACCGCCATCCGCCGGGCCGCCGAGGCGCTGTTCCAGGAGAAGGAACGCCTGCACGTCACCCTGGAGTCCATCGCCGAAGGGGTGATCGCCACCGATGTCCGCGGCGCGGTCGACTTCCTCAACCCGATCGCCGAGGACATGACCGGCTGGAATGCCCAGCTGGCCCGGGGCATGCCGCTGGATACGGTGCTCGACCTGGTGAACGAGACGGAGGGCCAGCGCATCACACTGCCAATGGCCGAATGGCTGGCCGGCGACAGCCCCCTGGCCCTGCCCGAATCGGCGATGCTGGTGCGCCGCGGCGGCCAGCAGCAGTCGGCGATCGAGATGGCCGGCGCGCCGATCCGCGACTCCCACGACACGCTGATCGGCGCAGTGCTGGTGTTCCGGGACATCACCCGCCTGCGCAGCCTGGCCCGCCAGCTCGCCTACCAGGCCACCCACGACGCCCTCACCGACCTGGTCAACCGGGTGGAATTCGAGACCCGGGTCCAGCAGGCCCTGCGCACCGCCCAGCAGAGCGGCAAGGAACACGCCCTTTGCTACCTCGACCTCGACCACTTCAAGATCGTCAACGACACCTGCGGCCACCATGCGGGCGACGAACTGCTCAAGCGGCTCACCACCCTGCTGGCGGAAAACCTGCGCGAATCGGACACCCTGGCGCGTCTCGGCGGCGACGAGTTCGGGATCCTCCTGTCGGGCTGCCCCCTGGAAAAGGCGGAGGATATCGCGGAGAAACTGCGCGCGGCGGTGGACGCCTATCGCTTCCCCTGCGACAACCAGCTCTTCGGCGTCAGCCTGAGCATCGGCCTGGTGCCGATCACCGCTGCAGCGCACACCCTGACCGAGTTGCTCCAGCATGCCGACGCCGCCTGCTACGTGGCCAAGGACACGGGACGCAACAACGTGCACGTCTACTGCGAGTCAGACACCGCGCTGGCCACGCAGCAGGAGCAGGCCCAATGGATTCCGCGGCTCCAGCGCGCCCTCGATCACGACCTGTTCCAGCTCTATTTCCAGCCCATCGCGCCCCTGCTCGACGAGGGCGACCTCAGCCTGCACGGCGAGCTGCTGCTGCGCCTGGTGGACCGGTCGGAGGCCGACGCGGAGCCGCAGTTGCCCGCCGCCTTTCTGCCCGCGGCGGAGCGCTATCACCTGATGCCGCAGATCGACCGCTGGGTGGTGCGCAACGCCCTGCCGCTGATTGCCGCCGAGCCGGAGACGCTGGGCACCTGGACCATCAACCTGTCGGGCCAGTCGCTGAACGACCCGCATTTGGCCGACTTCCTGCTCGAGGCGATACGGGCCAGCGGGGTGCCGGCCTCCCGACTCTGCTTCGAGATCACCGAAAACGCCGTCATCGCCAACCTGGAGCAGGCCCAGCAACTGGCGCGGCAGCTGAAACGGGCCGGCTGCCACTTCGCCCTCGACGATTTCGGTAGCGGCATCAGCGCCTTCGACTACCTGCGTGACCTGCCGGTGGATTACGTCAAACTGGACGGCGGCCTGGTGCGCAACGTGGCCGTGAGCAAGGTGAGCCAGGCGATGGTGCATGCGATCAACTACGTGGCCCACGTCATGGGAATGAAGTCGATCGCCGAAAGCGTGGAGAACGGCGAGACCGCCGAGGCCCTGAAGGCGATCTCGGTGGATCACATGCAGGGTTACCACGTCGGTCGCCCGCGCCCCGTGACGCGCGCCTGAAAAGAGTCAGATCGGCAGGAACACGGCACTCGCCACGCGCTGGATCACGCCCTTGATGGTGCGGTTGGTCTTGTCCTCCATGACCTTGGCCATCACGTCCTGAAGCGCCACGATCTTGCCGAACAGCCGTTCGAAGCTGAGGTTGACCACCGGCCCGGAGGTTTCCGTGCTCAGGAGGTATAGATGGCCCGAGGAATCGCGGCGGTGGGTCAGCCGCCAAGCCGCGATCTCCACGTTGCGCGCACTGTTGTAGAGCTTCTGCGGGTCGACGTCGTCGAACATGTAGAACTCGGTGCGCCCGCCGTAGCTGTCGACCACCATGGTGGCGAGGCCGACCACGAAGGCCCGCACCCGGTCGCCGCGGAAACCGGGCTGGAAGGCCAGGTCGATCAGCGGCGTGCCACGCAGGCCGTCCACCGTGGGCGGCAGTTGCCAGCCGTGACTGTTGGCGAAGATGCGGTCGACCGCGGCCTTCAGGGTCGGATAGCCGCTCTTGCGCAGTTCCCGCGGGTTGCGCCTGTAGAGCTTGATCATCAACTCGCGCAGATCGTAGAGCACCGCGTTCACGTGCTGCTCGGTCACCGAGTCGACGTCGGACTTGGCGATGCTCTTGACGTTGAAGGTGTGGGTGTCGCCGGGCCGCGGCCGGGTACCCACATCGGTGACACAGGCGGTCAGCAGCAACGGCAACAGGGCGATAAGGGGAAACGGGCGCATCGGGGGATTATAGGAACAGGCGGCCGCCCTCAGCCATTATGCCAGGGGCGGCCGGCGCCGCCCGCGCGGGGCCCGCTCACAACCGCCCGCGCAGGTCGCGCGCGGAAAAGCCGCACAGCGGCGCGGCGTAACCGCGGCCGAGCGCCAGCACCTTGAACCGTTCGCCCATCTCCCCGGGCAGCATCAGGCGCTTCACCTCCTGCATCCGGCGCAGGTGGGCGACGCCCTCCTCCGGGCCGCTCTCGGCAAGCAGGTGCTCGAGACCACAGCCGAGCAGAAAGTTGGCCTGCGAAGTGTAGCCAGCCAGGCTGAAGCCCGCGGCCTCGGCGGCACGCGCGGCGGCGCTGAAGTCGACAAATGCGCTGATGTCCTGCAGCCCCGGAAGGAAGAACGGATCGTCGTGGGCACGGAGGCGGTAATGGCAGACCAAGGTCCCGTCGCGGCGCTCAGGCAGATAGTACTCGTGCCGCGGATAGCCGTAGTCGATGAGCAGCACCACCCCGCGCGCCAAGCTGCCGGCCAGGGCGCGAAACCAGGGCTCCAGGTTCAGGTTGATCTCGGAGGTGTAGCCTGCGGGCAGCGGCGCCGGCAGCGCCGCACGCAGGGATTCGGCCGCCGCCAGCAGCTCGGGCGATGCCGGCAGCTCGCTCCAGGCGAAGGATTCGCCGCTCACGCTCACGCCCAATTCGCGCACCCCGTCGGCGACGATGCGGAAACGGTGCACCGGCATGGCATCGAGCAGTTCGTTGCCCAGCACCACGCCGGCAAACGGCTCCGCCGGCATCCGCTCCAGCCACTCCACCCGCGACAGCAGGCGCGGTACGCGGGCGCCCAGGGTGCGCTGCTGGCGAACGCGCAGGTCTGCGGAGAGTTCGAGGATCCGGTAGCGTTCCGGCAGCCGGCCCAACCGCTCCAGTTCGGCCAGCACCTCGGCGGCCATGCGGCCGCTGCCCGCGCCGAGTTCGAGAATCTCGCCACCACCCAACGACTCCAGCACCTCGGCGCATTGGCGCGCCAGCAGCCGGGAAAAAAGCGGGGAGAGTTCCGGCGCGGTGATGAAGTCGCCCGGCTCGCCGAACTTGGCGGCGCCCGCGCTGTAGTAGCCGAGGCCCGGCGCGTAGAGTACGCGCTCCATGTAGCGGGCAAAGCTCATGGGCCCGCCGGCCTCGATCTCCTGCCGCAGCGCCGCGCTCAGGCGCAGACTGTGGCGGGCGGCCTCGGGCTCCGGCGCCGGCAGCGCCGCATGTAACGGTCGAAGTGGGATCACGAACGGTTTCCAGGTGTTGCGGTGGGGCCGCTTGCGGTATGTTTGGCGGACGCTCACGTCGAAGGTAAAGAACCGTGGCCGACCCCACAAGCCCCCATAGCAACGCCAGTGTGCTGATCACCGGCGCGGCCCACCGCATCGGCGCGGTCACCGCGCGCACCCTGCACGCCCACGGCTTCAACATCGCGCTGCACTACCGCCACTCCAGCAGCGCAGCCGAGGCCCTCGCCTCGGAGCTGAACGGCCTGCGCCCCGGTTCCGTAACGACCCTGCAGGCCGACCTCCACGACACCGCGGCCCTGCCGGCACTGGTGGAACGGGCGGCGGCCGCCTGGGGCCGGCTCGACGTGCTGGTGAACAATGCCTCCAGCTTCTACCCCACTCCCGTCGGCGAGGTCGACGAGGCCCAGTGGGAGGAGCTGATCGGTTCCAACCTCAAGGCACCCTTCTTCCTCGCCCAGGCGGCCGCGCCCCTTTTGAGCGCGCACCACGGCGCCATCGTCAACATCGTCGACATCCATGCCGAACGGCCGCTGAAGAACCACCCGGTCTACAGCGTGGCCAAGGCCGGGCTGGTGATGCTGACCCGCGCTCTGGCCCGGGAGCTGGGGCCGCGAGTGCGGGTGAACGCGGTGGCGCCCGGCGCCATCCTGTGGCCGGAACAGGGCCTGACGGAGGGCGACAAGGAGGACATCCTGGAGCGCACCGCGCTCAAACGCCAGGGCACGCCTGCCGATATCGCGCGGGCGGTGCTCTACCTGGTGCGCGACGCCGACTACATGACCGGCCAGGTGCTGACAGTGGACGGCGGCCGTTCCCTCGGCTACTGACGGTCCTGGCGACCAACAAGGAGAGGCAAGGAATGGGCAACTCCCTGCAGGAGCAGCTGTTGAAGGCGGGGCTGGTGGACCAGGAGCGCCTGCGCGAGGCGGAGGAGGCACGCAAGCCGAAACCGGCGCCCAGGCAGGCCGAGAAGGCCAAGGGCTCGCGCAAGGGCAAGGGCAAGAGCGCCCGCCGTAGCCCGCGACCGGAGCCCGCCAAGGCGGCGCAGGCGACGACCACGGCGCCGCCCAAGCCCGACGACAAACGGCGCCGGCGCGCCCTGCTGGAACGGGTGCGCGCCCTGCTCAAGGCGGACGGCCAGTCGGTGGGCGGCGGCGAGGTGCTGTTCAATTACGTCCGCAGCGGCAAGGTCAAGCGGCTCTACGTAAGCGAGGAGCAGCGCCGCGGCCTGGCCGACGGCAGCCTGGCGGTGGCCGAGGTGGACGGCCGGCACAGCGTAATTCCGGCGGCGACGGCAGAGGAGCTGAAGCGCTTCGCCCCCGCCCACCTGGTCTATCACGGCAACGGGGAGGCCGAGGACCCGGCCGAGGCCGAACACCCGGTGCCGGACGACCTTATCTGGTAGCGGCGATCAGGCGACCGCGCGCAGGCCCGGGGTCGGCTCGGCCAGCAGCTCGGCGAGTTCGTCGCCGCGGCTGGCAAGCAAGGCGTCCAGGGTCGTGGCATCCAGGGCCAGGCTGGTCAGGGCCACGCGCCACGGCGTCGGCAGGTCGGGCAGATCGGCCAAGGCAAAGGCCTGTTCACGAATCTTGCGAAGTTCTTCCTGGGCAAACATCACCGCACTCTCCCTTCTTGGCTCGGCCACCCCTCCGGGCGCCGCCTGAATATTAGAGCGCGCTAATATACACATCGACGGAAAGCGGGTCCAGCAGGTCTTCTACCCAGGCCCGGCAGCCGTCAGCCGGCGCGGGCCTCCTTCTCCAGCTGCTCCAGACTGATGTGGCGCACGTCCTTGCCACGCACCAGGTAGATCACGTATTCGCAGATATTGCGC
>CAZMMH010000043.1:0-11534 GCA_964567315.1 uncultured Gammaproteobacteria bacterium | reverse complement strand
AAGGTGGCCATCACCTGGTCGCCCTCCTGATAGCGCAGCAGCCCGTTGTCGACGAACACGCAGGTGAGCTTGTCGCCGATCGCGCGGTGCAGCAGGGCCGCCACCACCGAGGAATCGACGCCGCCGGAAAGGCCCAGCAGCACCTCGTCGTCGCCGACCTGCTCGCGCACCGCCTTGATGGTGTCGTCGATGATGTTGCCGGCGGTCCACAGGGCCGCACAGCCGCAGATTTCGTGAATGAAGCGGTCGAGAATGCGCCCGCCCTGGCGGGTGTGGGTCACCTCGGGATGGAACTGCAAGCCGTAGTAGTGGCGTTCGTCGTCCGCCATACCGGCGATGGGCGCATTGTCGGTCTCGGCGATCACCCGGAAACCCTGCGGCAGCTCCATCACCCGGTCGCCGTGGCTCATCCAGACGTCGAGCAGGCCGTAGCCCTCGGGGGTGGTGTGGTCCTCGATGTCGCGCAGCAACTCCGAGTGGCCGCGGGCACGCACCTGGGCGTAGCCGTATTCGTGATGGCTGGAGGTCTCCACCTTGCCGCCGAGCTGGGCCGCCATGGTCTGCATGCCGTAACAGATGCCGAGCACCGGCACCCCCAGTTCGAACACCGCCGCTGGGGCCCGGTCGGTGTCCTCCGCGGTGACGGTGTCGGGACCGCCGGAGAGGATGATGCCCTTGGGGCCGAAGGCGCGGATATCCCCATCGTCCATGTCGCACGGGTGCAGCTCGCAGTAGACCCCCGCCTCGCGCACCCGGCGGGCAATGAGCTGGGTGTACTGGGAGCCGAAATCGAGGATCAGGATACGGTCGGAATGGATATCGGCGGACATGGATTCTTCCTGGTCGGGCGAAAAGGGCAAGTCGCGTATGATACCGCCGCGCGGGACGCGGCGGAATGTTGAATTCCAGGTCGCGCTTCGCGCACGATAATTCTCCGTTCAGCATTCACCATTCGGCATTCACCATTGCCCTCCCCAACCACCATCACCGCCTTGTTGGGCCGCTACGACGGCTTCCTGCTCGACGCCTACGGCGTGCTGGTGGACAAGGCCGGCCCCCTGCCGGGCGCCGTCGAACTGGTCGAGCGGCTGAACCGCGAGGACCGGCGCTATTGCATCCTGACCAACGCCGCGGCCCACCTGCCGGAGGCGATGGCCGCCGATTTTGCAGCCCTGGGTCTGATGATTCCGGCGGAGCGCTTCGTCACCTCGGGCCTGCTGCTGGCCGGCAAGGGGCTCGCGGGGCACCGCTGCCTGCTGCTGGGACCGCCGGACTCGGCGGAGTACCTGCGCCGCGCCGGCGGCCTGCCGGTGGCGCCGCAGGCGGGTGCGGAGGCGGAGGCGGTGGTAATCGCCGACCAGAAGGGCTTCGATCTGCAGCAGGGGCTGAATGCGGCGCTGAGCCTGATCCTGCGGCGGCTGGACGCCGGGCTGCCGCTGGCACTGCTGCTGTGCAACCCGGACCTGATCTACCCGGTCGCCCGCGGTGAATACGGCCTGACCGCCGGCGGCCTGGCCGCCGCCCTGGAGGCGGTGCTCAGCGAGCGCTACGGCGCGGACGCACCCCGTTTCAGGCGTCTGGGCAAACCCCATCGGCCGATCTTCGAGGAGGCCCTGCGTCGAATAGGTACGCGCAACGCGGTAATGCTCGGCGACCAGCTGGCCACCGACATCCTCGGCGCCAAGCGCTGCGGCATCGACGCCGCGCTGGTGGCCACCGGCCTGGCCGGCGGCGCGGGCGCCGCTGCCGAGGCGGTGCCGGACTGGCACCTGGACAACCTGCTGGGCGCGGACTGACGCCGAGCCTCAGCCGTTGGCCCGCACCACCCGGTTGCGTCCCGCCGCCTTGGCCTCGTAGACCGCGGCGTCGGCAGCGCTGAAGAGCTGTTCGAACTGCCAGCCGCCACCCGACGGCAGCTGCGTCACCCGGAAGCTCGCGCTTACCGCGATGCCGTTGGGATTGGGCACCTCGAGCCGCCGGCGCAGCAGCTCGGCCTTGCTGGCCGCCTCATGCGCGCCGGTGCGCGGTATCAGGATCACGAACTCCTCGCCACCGAAGCGCGCCGCCACGTCGTACTTGCCGCAGGCGTCGTTGCGGGTCTGGGCCACCGCCACCGGCACCGCGTCACCCACGCTGTGGCCGTACTGGAACAGGCGCGAGGGTTCTGCGATCAATGCAGGCATCGAGGCATCCACAGGATTCGGACCAACGGGCCGGCGCCGCCCGACGGCCGTGCCCGCGGCGAAATGCCCGGCACGGCTCTGCCGGCGTCAACGTCGGGCGCTAGGCGGCCTCGCGACCGTTGCGCCGCCTGCTCTCCTCCTTGACCCGATCGAGGATCCGCACCACCTGCTGGGAAATCGCATCGATCTCCCGATAGCGGCGCTCCGCCTCCTCCCGTTCGCCCGCTTCGGAAAGCTCGATCACCGCCCGAATCGTCTCGTGCAGCCGCTTGTGTGGCTCCTCCAGCTCACGCATGGCGGGCAGATCGCCGAAATCGGCCAGACCGGAAGAGTAATACCACTGGCCGAGCGCGCAGCCCCTGTGGGACATGGCCGCGTCTTTGGAAAGGCCGGAACGGTCGCCGTCCAGGTAGCTGCGGATGCGCGCCTTCCAGGCCAGGTGGGCCGAACGTGCCACCTCGAAATCGAAGCCGCCACCGCGGTTGAGCTGGAACTGCGCCACCATCTCCTGCAGCTGCTCGGCCAGCTTGGCCAGTTCGCCGCCGCTGTTGGCGAAGTTCTCCGACACCTGGCCGGTCTCCTGAGCCAGCTCGGTGATCCGGACCAGGTTGCGGCTCATCTCCTCCGCCACCTCGCTCTGCTGTCCGGTGGCGTCGGCAACCTGGGTGCTCATTTGCGTGATCACGCCCACTGCCTGCTCGATTTTGGCCAGGGCATTCTCGGTGTTGCCGGCCTCGGCCACGGCCTGTTCGGCCTGGCGGCTGCCCCGCTCCATCACCGCGACCGCTTCGCCGATACCCTCCTGCAGGCGTTCGATCACCCCCTGGATTTCGTGGGTGGCGTCCTGGGTGCGCTGGGCCAGGCCGCGCACCTCGTCGGCGACCACCGCGAAGCCGCGCCCCTGCTCACCGGCGCGCGCCGCCTCGATCGCCGCGTTCAGGGCCAGCAGGTTGGTCTGCTCGGCGATCCCGTTGATCACCCCCATCACGGTGTTGATCGCGCCGCTGTCCGCCTTCAGCCCGTCCACCACGCCGGCGGTCCGCACCACCTCGGCGGCCAGGGCGTCGATCGCCTGGCGGGTGCGCCCGACCACCTGCTTGCCGTCGCTGGCCGACTGCTGGGCCTCGCCGGCGGCCGCCGCGGCCTCGTTGGTGTGGCGCGCCACCTCCTGCACCGTGGCGGCCATTTCGTGCATGGCGCTGGCGACCTGGTCGGTCTCCGCCTGCAGCCGGCGCATCGACTGCACCGAGACCTCGCTGCCCGAGGAGACCTGCTCGGCCGAGTTGGCGAGGCCGTTGGAACTCTCGGCGATACGGCCGAGCACGGTGCGCAGGCGCGCCTGCATCAGCTTCATCGCCTGCAACATCTGGCCGATCTCATCCTCGCCGTCGACCTCGATGCGAGTCTTGAGTTCGCCGCCGGCAATCGCCGAGGCGATGTCCACGATCCGGTTCATGGGATTCACCGCGGTACGCACCAGCAGCACGCCGCTGACCACGATCACCGCCACCCCGGCCAGGCAGATCAGCAGCACCAGGGTGCTGGTCGAGCGCACCGAGGCGACCACCTGGCGCAATTCGTCGGAGGCGGAACCCGGCTCGAGGAATTTGTCCAACTTCTGCTGAAATGCCTGCACCTCGCCCGACTGCAGGTCGCCCCGCTGGAGCGCATCGCGGTAACCCTGCCAGTCGGCCGCCAGCGACTCGACCTCGGCCGCCCGCTGGTCGACATTGCGTTGCAGTTCGCCGGTGCCGAATACACCCGCCGCACCGCCGGCCAGGGCCAGGATGCCGAGAAAGGCCAGCGCCGCCAGGATCCGCAGTTTCAGCGAGATGTTGAAGACGCTGCGCCGCCGCGGCAGGGTCTTGATCTTGGGATCGCGGTTGATCCGCGCGTACAGGGCCTCGGCCTCCTCCACCTGTTTCCGCTGGGGCTTGGAACGCACGGACTGGTAGCCGACCGCCTGGCCCTTGGAATACACCGGCGTGACGTAGGCGTCGACCCAGTAGTGATCACCGTTCTTGCAGCGGTTCTTGACCATGCCGCGCCAGGACTGGCCGCGCTTGAGGCTGCCCCACAGGTCCTCGAAGGCCAGCGGCGGCATGTCCGGGTGGCGGACGATGTTGTGGTTCTTGCCCAGCAGCTCCTCTTGGCTGAAGCCGCTGATGTCGATGAAATCGTGATTGACGTAGGTGATGGTGCCCTTCAGGTCGGTGACCGAGATGATCGTGGCGTCGTCGTCGTACAGCACTTCCCGGCCGGTCACCGGTAGATTCTTCTTCATGTTGCCCCGCTCCCCCGGGTCTCCTTCCCCTTTCAGCACCCCCAATCCCGGAAGCCGATACCCCGGCCGCCCCTGGACGGGACGGCAACCATTTTGTGACGTAATCAAGACTAGAGCATCCGCAAGGGAAATTTACCCCACTGGGCGGTCAGCTATTCTCCGCGCACTCCGCCCGGCTCCCGGACCACGCGGCCCCCGCTCCGCGCTATCATGCACGGCCCGATCGGCCAGCAGGAGAACGCCCGGTGAAACGCGTTGGTGCCCACGTCAGCACGACCGGCGGCGTCGAAAATGCCCCATTGAACGCCGCTAGGATCGGCGCCAGGGCCTTTGCCCTGTTCACCAAGAACCAGCGCCAGTGGCAGGCAAAACCCCTTACTCAAGATAATGTCGCTGCCTTTGGCGAAAACTTGAGTGCGGCCGGCATCGCGCCGGGCCACGTACTGCCCCACGACAGCTACCTGATCAACCTGGGCCACCCCGAAGCCGAGGGCCTGGAGAAATCGCGCACGGCCTTCCTCGACGAACTGCAGCGCTGCGCACAGCTGGGGCTGCCCCTGCTCAATTTCCACCCCGGCAGCCACCTGAAAAGGATCTCCGAGGAGGCCTCCCTGGCCCGGGTGGCCGAATCGATCAACTGGACCCTGGAACGCAGCGAGGGGGTCACCGCGGTGATCGAGAACACCGCCGGCCAGGGCAGCAACCTCGGCTATCGCTTCGAACACCTGGCTTTGATCATCGAGCAGGTGGAGGACAAGTCGCGGGTCGGGGTCTGTCTCGACACCTGCCACACCTTCACCGCCGGCTACGACCTGCGGACCCGAGAGGCCTGTGAGGCCACCTTCGCCGAATTCGAGCGGGTGGTGGGCTTCGGCTATCTGCGCGGCATGCACCTGAACGACTCCAAGCCGGAGCTGGGGGCGCGGGTCGACCGCCACGAAAGCATCGGCAAGGGCAAACTGGGCCTGGAGGTCTTCCGCTACATCATGAACGACCCCCGCTTCGACGAAATACCCATGATCCTGGAGACCGTGGACGACACCCTCTGGCCGGAGGAGATCGCCCTGCTCTACGGGCTGGAGGCGGCGTGACGGCCTTCGGCGATCACTTCTCCGGCCACGCCGGTCTCTCCGCCGTTTCCACCCCGACTCCCCGCCGGCCCTGTTCGGCTTTCCGGCCGAGGCCGCGCCGGGGCGGGAACTGACCTACTCTAATCAACAACGCGCCCGCGACCGCCGCCCCACAGACTCCGCCATGTCCGACGCCCACGACCGCATCTACGCCGACCCCCGCGACCAGCTGGTCGACTTCGCCTTCGACGAACAGGTGGCCCAGGTCTTTCCGGACATGATCCGGCGCTCGGTGCCGGGCTATGCCGACGTGGTCGCCCTGCTCGGGCTGTTCGCCGAACGCTATGCCCAGCCCGACAGCCAAATCTACGATCTCGGCTGCTCCCTCGGTGCCGCCACCCTGGCCCTTCGCCGGCGCGTCGGCGCTCCAGGCTGCCGCATCGTCGCGATCGACAACGCCGCGGCCATGGTCGAGCGCTGCCGGGCCCACGTGGCGGCAGACTTGGCACCGGCCCCGGTGGAGGTGCTGCAGGCCGACCTGCGTGAGGTCGAGATCGAGCGGGCCTCCCTGGTGGTACTCAACTTCACCCTGCAGTTCGTACCAAAGGCGGAGCGCCTCGCCCTGCTGCAGCGGATCCACGCCGGCCTGCTGCCCGGCGGGGTGCTGGTGCTGGCGGAAAAGATCACCTTCGACGACCCCGGCAATCAGGCCTTCCAGGAGCAGATGCACCTGGCCTTCAAGCGCGCCAACGGCTATTCGGACCTGGAGATCAGCCAGAAGCGCAGCGCGCTGGACACGGTGCTGCTCCCGGAGACCCTGGAGAGCCACGCCGAGCGCCTGCGTGCGGCCGGCTTCGTGCGCAGCGAGGTCTGGTTCCGCTGTTTCAACTTCGCCGCCATGGTGGGCTTCCGATGATCGAACATGCCGGAATCCACGCGGCCCTCGAACAGACCCGCCTGGCCCCGTGGCTGCAGCAGCTGCCCGCCCGCCTGGCCGAGGCCTATGCCCCGGAGCGTCACGGCGACCTGCCGGGCTGGCTGGAGGCCCTGCACCAGTTGCCCGCGGCGAGCACCAACGACATCGACCTCAACGCCCCGTGCATCCGCATCGGCCGCGCCGAGGAGATGGGCGAAGACGACCGGCACCGGCTCCAAGGCCTGCTGCGCCGCTTCCACCCCTGGCGCAAGGGGCCATTCGAGCTGTTCGGGATTCGCATCGACAGCGAATGGCGTTCGGACTGGAAATGGGCCCGCCTGGCGTCCCACATCCACTCCCTGCGCGGCCGCCTGGTACTCGACGTGGGCTGCGGCAACGGCTACTACGCCCTGCGCATGGTCGGCGCCGGCGCCCGCCTGGTGGTCGGCGTCGATCCGACCCTGCGCTACGTCATGCAGTACCACGCCCTGCGCCATTACCTCGGCCCGCAGCCGGCCCACGTCCTGCCGCTGGCCTTCGAGGAGTTGCCGCCCGCCACCCGCGCCTTCGACACGGTCTTCTCCATGGGTGTGATCTACCACCGCAAGGATCCCCTGGAACACCTGCAGCGGCTGCGGGGTTGTCTGCGCCCCGGTGGCGAACTGGTGCTGGAGGGGCTGGTGATCGACGGCGGCGCCGGCGACGTGCTGGTGCCCCAGGGGCGCTACGCCAAGATGAAGAACGTCTACGCCATCCCCGCGCCCGAGACCCTGGCCGCCTGGCTCGACCGGGCCGGCTTCGCCCACGTGCGGATCGTCGACGTCAGCGCCACCACCGTCGAGGAGCAGCACGGCACGGACTGGATGGGCTTCGAATCCCTGGCCGACTTCCTCGACCCCCACGACCCGCGGCGCACCGTCGAGGGTCACCCGGCGCCGGTGCGGGCGATCCTGATCGCGGAAGCTTGAAAGCAGTGAATCGTTGAGAGTGAATAGTGGATAGTCGAGGTGTCGGGCTTGCGCCCGGCGGCTATGCTCTATGGAACTGCCCGTCGGCCGACTCCCAACTATTCACTATCGACTATTCCCTATCGACTGCATGTCCTACGCCCTGCTCGCCGCTGCCTGGTGCGCTTACCTCGGCCTCCACTCCCTCCTCGCCTCGCTGAGCATGAAGCGCTGGGTGCAGGCGCGCTGGCCGGCGGCGATGCCGTGGTACCGCGTCGGTTTCAACGCCTTCGCGGTGCTCGGAATCCTGCCGCTGCTGGGCTACATGTACGCTCTGGGCGGGGAGTGGCTATGGCGCTGGGAGGGTGTCTGGTTCTGGCTCGGCAACGGCCTCGCCCTGCTTGCCATGGGCGGTTTTGCCTGGACCCTGCGCTACTACGACGGCGCCGAGTTTCTCGGCCTGCGCCAGTATCGGGAGGGAGTGACGGCGGCCGAGGACCAGGAGCACTTTCACATCTCGCCCCTGCACCGCTACGTGCGCCATCCCTGGTACAGCCTCGGCCTGGTGATTCTCTGGACCCGCGACATGAACGGCGCGCTGCTGCTCAGCGCGGTGCTGATCACCCTCTACCTGGCGCTCGGCTCCTGGCTGGAGGAGCGCAAGCTGATCGCCTACCACGGCGAGCGCTACCGCCAGTACCGGGCGCGGGTACCGGCGCTGGTGCCGTTGCCATGGAAGCGGCTGAGCAAGGCGGACGCGGAACGCCTGAGCGGCGACTGACACCGCCGGCGGCGCGCGCGGATCGAGGGTTGATAAAGACGGGGAACCACCAAAGACGCTGATGACACCGAACAAGCGCGTGCCGCGATGGCGGGCGCGGTCAGCGCATTTGATTTCGCCTTTTCGGTCTCTTCAGTGTCGTCGGTGGTTACAGCGCAGAGCGTTAAAGGGACTGCAGGTAGCGGATGATGGCCCAGATCTGCTCCTGGGGCATGCGGCCCTTGTAGGCGGGCATGGCCGTGCCGAACTGCTGGCCACCCTCGTTCACGCTCCAGTCGAGATAACCGTCGGAGGCGAACGGCCGGTGCACGACCCAGGTGAGGTCCGCCGGCGGCGGATTCAGCCCCTTGCCGGCAGGGCCGTCACCGCGCCCGAAACGGCCGTGGCAGACGCCGCAGGTCTGTTCATAGAACTTGCGGCCCTCGGCGAGCACCTCGGCGCTCGCCGGCAGGGGATTGCGCTTGCCGGCGTATTCCGGTCCGATCCCGCCCTGCATGGCGAAGCGGTGGCGCGCAACCGACCCTGCACCGTTGCCGCCTCCACTGCCCATGCCGCGGCCCATCGTTCCACCGCCGTTCATCATGCCCATCTGGGCCCAGGCCGCCGGCGCCAGCAGGGCCGCAATGGCCAGGGACAATATGGCAAACCGTGGTTTCATCTGTCTTGCTCCCAATGTCGAGGCTCCTGTCCGCGCGCCTCACCTGGCGCAGACGCGGCGCACCTGAACGATGTCGGTCAGCCCCTGCAACACCTTTTCGATGCCGTCCTGGCGCAGGGTGCGCATTCCGTCGCTGAGGGCGTTGCTCAGAATCGCGGTCACCGGTGCCTTTTCCCTGATCAGCCGCTTGGCCGAACCCGTGGCCTCGAGCAGTTCGTGGATACCGATCCGCCCCCGATAGCCGGTCTCGTCGCATTCACGGCAACCCACCGGCCGGTTGAGCACGATATGGCCCTGGGCATCGCCGAAGCGGCGATACCAGTCCTTGCGCGTCTCGTCCTTCACCTGTACCGAATCGACCCCGCGGACCGCCGCCAGCTCATAGCAGTATTCGTCGAGCAGCGCCTCGATCTCCTCCTCGCCCGCCACCTCGGACCGCCGGCAGTGGGGACAGAGCCGCTTGGTCAGCCGCTGCGCCAGCACGCCGACCAGGGCGTCGGAAAAGTTGAAGGGATCCATGCCCATCTCCAGCAACCGGGTCACGCTTTCCGGCGCGCTGTTGGTGTGCAGGGTGGAAAACACCATGTGCCCGGTGAGCGAGGCCTCGATGGCGATGGTGATGGTCTCGCGGTCGCGCATCTCGCCGACCATGATCACGTCCGGATCGAGCCGGAGAAAGCCGCGCATGGCACGGGCGAAGTCGAGCCCGATCTTCGGCCGGACCTGCACCTGGCGCAGCCCCTGCTGGGTGATCTCCACCGGGTCCTCGGCGGTCCAGATCTTGCGCTCGGTGGTGTTCAGTACCCGCAGCACCGAGTGCAGGGTGGTGGTCTTGCCTGAGCCGGTCGGCCCGCAGACCAGCAGCAGGCCGTAGGGCTTGTTGATCATCGCCAGCAGGCGTTCGCGGTTGGCGTCGGTCAGGCCCAGCTTTTCCACCGGAATGGGCTCGCCGCCGGCCAGCAGGCGCATCACCACGTCCTCCTGGCCGCCTACCGTGGGCATGGTCGACACGCGCAGCTCCAGACGCAACGGGCTGAAGCGGCTGAAGTCGATCTTGCCGTCCTGGGGCAGGCGCCGCTCGGCCACGTCCAGTTCGCACATCACCTTGATCCGCCCCACCACCGCGTCGCTCACGGTGGAGGGGACTTCGAAGTAGCGCAGCAGGGTGCCGTCCTTGCGGAAACGGATCAGGGTCTTGTGGCGCTGGGGGATCGGCTCGATGTGGATGTCGGAGGCGCCCTGCCAGTAGGCGTCCTGGATCAGCTTGTTGACGAAGCGGACGATGACGTTGTCCTGGTAGGCATCGTCGCGCACGCTGTCCAACTCTTCGGCCACCGGCTGGAAGGCGGCCACCCGGTCGAGGTGCAGCTGGTCGAGGCCGCCGCCCTTGGCGTAGGCCAGGTTGATCAGGTGTTCGATATCCTCTGCGTCCGCCAACACTGGCTCGACCCGCATCCGGGTCTGGAAGCGCAGGGTCTGGATCGCCTCGTGGTCGAAGGGGTTGTTCATCGCCACCACCAGGCGGCCGCCGACGGTGGCCAGCGGCAGGATCCCGTGACGGCGCACCACGTCCTCCGGCAGCAGGGAGAGCAGGCCGGTGTCGATGCGGTAGTCCATCAGGTCGACGTAGGGGATGCCCAGCTCCCGCGCCACGCTCTTGTGAATCACCTCGCGGCTGACGTTGCCGAGCTCCATCAGGATCTCGCCAAGGGGCTTGGTGTTGCCCTCGCGCTGGAGCCGCAGTGCCTGCTGCAGCTGCTCCTCGCTCAGCACCCCCGCCTGGATCAGGATGGCGCCGAGACGGGTGGCCGGCATCGACTGCTGGCGCTCCAGCACCGCCCGCAGGTCATCCACCGTGGCCAGCGGCACTGCGGTGAGGAGGTCCCGCAAAGGGGCGTCGTCCATCGCCTCCCCCGGGATGCCGCCATCGCAGGCGGCGAACCAGCCGTCGAGCTCGTCGGGCGAAATGGAGTGGGCCTCGCAATAGGCCTGCCGCTCCTCCGGGTCCATGCCCGCAACCTCGCGGACGGTTGCACAGTGATCTTGCTCGGAACGGCTATTTGCGCTCACGGACTCTCCCCGGTGGAGAAGGCAACGGCAGACATGCTCCGAGTATAGGCGCGGGGCGGCAGGACGAAAGCCCCTGACGGCGGACGTGAGGCGGCGACGGCGCGGGGGTCGGCCCCGCCCGGAGCGGGCGGGGCCACTGGATCAGACGCGGTAGTTGGGCGCTTCCTTGACGATCTGCACGTCGTGCACGTGACTCTCGGACATGCCCGCGTTGGTGACCCGCACGAATTGCGGCTTGGTGCGCATCTCGTCGACCGTGGCACAACCAGTGTAACCCATGGAGGAGCGCAGGCCGCCCATCAGCTGATGGATCACCGGCTGCAGGCCACCCTTGTAGGGCACCCGGCCCTCGATGCCCTCCGGCACCAGCTTCTCGGCCTCGGTGGATTCCTGGAAGTAGCGGTCGGAGGAACCCTGCTGGCCGGCCATCGCACCCAGCGAACCCATGCCCCGGTAGGACTTGTAGGAGCGGCCCTGGAACAGCTCCACCTCGCCCGGGGCCTCTTCGGTACCGGCGAACATGGAACCCATCATGGCCGAGTAGGCACCGGCGGCGATGGCCTTGGAGAGGTCACCGGAATAGCGGATGCCGCCGTCGGCAATCAGCGGCACGCCGGAGGGCCTG
>CAZMMH010000042.1:0-11728 GCA_964567315.1 uncultured Gammaproteobacteria bacterium | reverse complement strand
CATCCACCAGCAGCAGGACCGAGTCGACCATGGAGAGCACGCGCTCCACCTCGCCACCGAAGTCGGCGTGGCCGGGGGTGTCGACGATGTTGATCCGGTATTCGCCCCACTTGATCGCGGTGTTCTTGGCCAGGATCGTAATGCCGCGCTCCCGCTCCTGGTCGTTGGAGTCCATGGCCCGCTCGGCGAGCTGGGTCCGCGCGTCGAGGGTATCCGACTGTTTCAGGAGCTGGTCGACAAGGGTGGTCTTGCCATGGTCGACGTGGGCAATGATGGCGATGTTGCGAAGATTCTCGATCACGGGGGCGGGGCCTGAGGTAGGGAAAAAGAGCGTAATTATACGCCAACCCGGCCGTGCACGCAGCATCGCTGATATACTTGCGGCCATCCCAGCACCGACGGAGAAGGGCATGAACGACGCACCGCTTCCCCCCTCCAACGCCGAACGGCCCGACCTCGACTGGAGCCAGGTCCGCGAGACCGTGCTGATGCTCAACGCGGCCGTGGCGCAGATCAGCCGCACCATGCAGGACGGCGACGACTCGGTCGGGACCCTGACCGACTCCTTCACCTCCATGGCCGGCAACGCCGGGATCATCGCCGAGGCCGGGGCCCAGCTGGCCGACGGCCCGGCGAAGGCGGCGATTGTGGACAACTGCCGCTCCATTTCGGCGCAAATGCAGGGCGCCATCGTCGCCTTCCAGTTCTACGACAAGCTGACCCAGCGCCTCGGCCACGTCTCCCACAGCCTGGCGGCCCTGGCCGACCTGGTGAGCGACCCGGGCCGTCTCTACAGCCCCTACGAGTGGCACGGTCTGCAGCAGAAGATCCGCGCCAAATACACCAGCGAGGGGGACAAGGCGATGTTCGACGCCATCGTCCGTGGCGCCAGTACCGAGGAGGCCCTGGACCTCGCCGAGGCACGCGAGAAGGCGGCCGGCGACGACGTCGAGTTGTTCTGATCGTGCTGCGCCCGGACTACGGCAACAGCATCGCCAACCTGGCGGCGGCCCTTGGTACCGCCCGCGGCGCGGCCCCCGGCCACTATCCGGCACCAGCCGCCCTCGCAGGGCTGTCCCTCACGGAACGGCCCCTGGCACTGCTGGTCCTCGACGGCCTCGGCGACGAATACCTGGCCCGCTTTCCCGACAGCCGCCTCGCTCGCCAACGCGTGGGCCGGCTGAGCTCGGTCTTCCCCACCACCACCGCCAGCGCGATCACCACCTTCGCCACCGGCGTGGCGCCCCAGCAGCATGCCATCACCGGCTGGTTCACCTGGCTGCGGGAGCTCGGCGCGGTGGCCACCATCCTGCCCTTCCACCCGCGTCACGGCGGTGCCGCCTTCGGCGGGGTCGAGCCCGGGGACTTCATCGGCGCAGCGCCGCTGGCCGGGCAGATTGAGGGCCCGGTGCACGCCCTGCTGCCGGCCTATATCGCCGACTCGCCCTACAGCCGTGCCAGTCTCGGCCCGGCGACGCGCCACGCCTTCGGGGACCTGGACGACATGTTCGCCCGCCTGGCCCGGCTGCTGGCGGGGGGTGAGCCCTACGTTTTCGCCTATTGGGCCGAATTCGACGCCGTCTGCCACCACTACGGCATCGACAGCCCGGAGGCAGAGGCGCAGTTCCAGGCCATCGATGCCGCCTTCGGCCGCTTTCTCGACGCCATCGAGGGTAGCGGCGCCCTGGTTGTGGCCACCGCCGACCATGGCCTGATCGATGCCGGCCGCTGTATCCAATTGGAGGATCATCCGGGCCTGGCCCGCTGCTTGACCCTGCCCCTGTGCGGCGAGCCACGCACCGCCTACTGCTACCTGCGGCCCGCGCGGGTAAATGCCTTCCTGGATTATGTCAGCGGCGAGTTGGGGGAGGTCTGCGAGCTGCTGCCGTCGGCGCAGCTGCTGGAGGAGGGGTGGTTCGGCCGCGGCGAACCCCACCCGGCCCTGGCCGACCGCATCGGCGACTACGTGCTGATGATGAAGGAGCGCTTTGTCATCCGCGACCGCCTGCCCACCGAGCGCCCCTTCAGCCAGCTCGGCGTCCACGGCGGTGCCAGCAGCACCGAGATGTACGTGCCGCTGATCGTGGCCGAGCCCTGAAAATCAAAGGCTTGTCTCACGCAGAGACGCAAAGGCGCAGAGAAAAACCGATTCAAGGCGCCACAGCGGGTACCGGAAGCGCAGAGAAATGCGGTGCCGCGGTGGCGCGATCCGGGGAACAGAAGTCGGGCAACACCCCGTTGGCCGTTCACTCGGTGTCCTCTGTAATCAATCGCTCTTGGCTTTTCCTCTGCGCCTTTGCGTCTCTGCGTGAGGCCGTCTTTTTCGCCCGCCGGAACGGCGGGGAAGCGGAGGCAGCAGCGCCAGCTCCGCCGGCGTCAGTTCCCGCCACTCGCCCGGGGCGAGGCCATCCAGGCTCCAGGGGCCGACGGCGTAGCGAATCAGGCGCAGAGTGGGCAGCCCGACGGCGGCGGTCATCCGCCGCACCTGGCGGTTGCGCCCCTCGCGGATGGTCAGCCGCAGCCAGCTGTCGGGGACCGATTTGCGCACCCGGATCGGCGGCTCACGCGGCCACAGCGCCGAAGGCGGCGCCATGGTGTCCGCCTCGGCCGGGAGGGTGGGACCATCCTTGAGTTGCACGCCGCGGCGCAGAGCCGCCAGGGCCGCGGCGTCGGGAATCCCCTCCACCTGCACCCAGTAGGTCTTGGCCAGCTTGTGGCGGGGGTCGCTGATGCGGGCCTGGAGGGCACCGTCGTCGGTGAGCACCACCAGCCCCTCGCTGTCGCGGTCGAGGCGGCCGGCGGGGTAGACGCCGGGGACGGAAACGAAATCGGCGAGGGTCTTGCGGCCCTCGCCGTCGCTGAACTGGGTGAGCACCCCGTAGGGCTTGTTGAGCAGCAGGATCAAGCGGACCCGGTCACCACTCGAAGCCACCGTCCATGTGGTCGCGCACCCGGCGCATGCCGTCGATGCCGCTGCCCAGCATCACATCCAGGGGCGAAGCACCGCCGAAGCGGTCGCTGCCGGTGGTGACCCAGAGATTGGCGAGCTGCGGATTATAGGAAAACATCACCGACAGCCCCTGGTGGATCGCCACCAGGTGGGCAATGCGTTCGCCGGTATCGGCGTCCTCGGGCAGCGCGGTGCCCTGGCGGTAGCGGGTCAGGGCCCGCGGCTTGGTGCCGCTCGGCAGACCCAGTAGCGTCACCTGGTCGCTCGGCTCGACCCCCCAGTCGTGGAGGATCAGCATCACGGTGTGAGCCAGGTCGGCGCTCATCTCGGCGCTGTATTGGGTGGACATCACTGCGTACCTCAAATTCGACGACGGCCGGTCCCGCACCACGGTGTAGGGCCGGATCCATTCTGCGAGAGTACCACAAACCGACCAAATCAGTCGGGTTCCCCGCTGGCCAGGGCCGCGACCAGCATCGCCACCCCAGGCACATCCGCCACCTCCCAGCGCACCCTGGCGCGCCGCTCCGCCAGGCGCTCCGCCGGCAGGGTCTTGCCGAAGTGGCGGGTGATCAGCACCGGATGCAGACCGACCGCCGCGGCGCCGGCATGTTCGTCGCTGCCGCCGTCGCCGACGAACAGCGCCTCCTCAGGCGCCACCCCGAGGGCGTCGAGGGCCAGGCGGTAGATGGCCGGCTCCGGCTTGGCATGGCCGCAACGGCAGCTGAACAGTGCCGCGTCGAACAGCGGCGCCAGGGGCGAACGCTCCCAGGCGGCCACCTCCGCAGTGGAGGCGTTGGAGACCAGGGCCAGCCCCAGCCCGGCCTCGCGCAGGGCCTGCAGGCCCTCCAGCACCTCCTCCGCCACGTGCAGCAGACTGTGGTCGAAGCGGGCCTGGCGCTCGGCCACCGCCTCGTCGATCAGGCGCTCCGGAAGCGTCGGGTCGAGGCTGTGGGCCAGGGCCCGAATCACCTGTCGATGTTCCGTGGGCCGGCGGATCTCGTGGGCCGCGCCGAAGCAGGCATCGTTCCAGGCCCGCCGGTCGAGACCCAGGATGTCGGCGGTAAACCGGCCCACCGAGGCAGGGACGTCACCGACGTCCAGCAGCGTGTGGAAGAGGTCGAAACAGACGGCGCGCAGTACTGGCACACGGACTCCGAATTGGCGACCGGATCGGCCGCGCCCAGTGTAACCAAAAGGCCTCTTGACCATACCCGAGCGTTTCGCTATGTTTTGACCACCTGTAACATACTAAATCGGTCAACTATCGAGGGCGCGCACATGGCCAACGTCTATTACGACACCGTTACCAAGCTGGAGCAGGAGAGCATCGACGAGCAGTACATCAGCGGCTGGGAGAGCGGCTTCCTGCGCAACCCGGAACGCGAGGAGCAGACCCAGACCGACGCCTACGCCACCGGCTACGCCGATGGCCGCGAGGGCAACACCGCGCACAAGGACGACTGGAAGCACTGAGTCCGGGCACGGCGGGAGACGGGCCGGCAACCGCCGGCCCGTTTTGTTTCCGCCGCCCGCGTCGACAGCGCGGCGTCCCGCCGCTATGCTGGCCCGACCGGAATGCACGGACCACCATGGCACCTCACTCGGCAATCCCCTCCCGCCTGCTCCCGCCGGGCCGCCCGACCCACCGATGAACGGCTGCCCCTGCGGCTCCGGCCGCCCATACGCCGAATGCTGCGGCCCCCGCCTGGACGGCAGCCGGCCGGCGGAAACCGCCGAACAGCTGATGCGCTCGCGCTATACCGCCTACACCCGGGGCGACGTCGTCTACCTGCTCGCCAGCTGGCACCCGCGGACCCGCCCCGCCGCGCTGAATCTCAGCGGCGAAGGGGCGCCGGAATGGCTGGGGCTGGAGATCCTGACGTGCGACGGCGGCGGCCCCGGCGCAGCGGAAGCAACGGTCGAGTTCACCGCGCGCTATCGGCTCGGCGCCTCGCCGCACGCCCTCCACGAGCGGAGCCGATTCCTGCGCGAACAGGGGCGCTGGTTCTATCTGGACGGTGCGGTCGACGAGCGCCCGTCCACAGCGCCGGGACGCAATGCCCGCTGCCCCTGCGGCAGCGGGCGGAAATACAAGCGCTGCTGCGGTGCCGCGACGGGCCCGCGCAGCGGCGCTCAATAATGGGGCGGCGGCCCCTCCTCCTCCCGCGGCGCCACCGCCGCCGGGGCCATTTCGCGCAGCAGGGCCTTCAGGCGCTCAACCTCCTCCCCCAGACGGCGCAGTTCGAGCTCCTGCTGCAGCAAGGTGCGGGTCATCTCCTCGACCGCCGCCTGCTGGTGGCTGAAGCGGATCTCGAGGTCCGTGATTCGATCGTCCATCGGCATCTCCGGTCGCGTGGCTGGGTGAGCGGCGTGATTGTAGCCGAGCGTTCCCCCTGCGCGCGCACCTCGGGCTATAGTGGTGAGCCAGGGAGGCGCAGATAGCCGCATGTCGACAACCTCGTCCGTCGCCAACGCCGTCCGGCAGGGTCAGCCGCCGAAGGCCTTCGCTGCCACGCCGTGGCTGCCCCTGCTGATACTGTTCGGCGTGCTGTTGCTGGCCAACGCCCGCGACTACGTTCTCTTCCACACCCTGTCGGAGATCTTCACGGTGGGGGTGGCACTGCTCGCCGGGGTGGTCGCCTGGCACACCTACCCCTTTTCCCGCAATGGCATGCTGCTGGCACTGGGCTGCGGCCTCTTCTGGGTCGGCTCCCTCGACCTCAGCCATGCCCTCTCCTTGAGTTTGCTCTGGCACCTGCCGCCGGGCCACGCCGACATTTCCCTGCAGTACTGGCTCGCGGCCCGGCTGCTCGAGGCCGGCGTGCTGCTGGCGGCGCCGCTGTTCCTCGGTCGCACGCCGCAGGCGGGGCGGGTCTTCATCGGCTTCGGCCTGGTCGCCCTGGCCCTGTTCCTGCTCACCCGCTTCGGCAATCTGCCCATCCACGATGGTGCCGCGCATGGGGCCTTCACCCTCAAGCTCGCGGGCCAGGCGCTGGTGGTCGCCATGCTGGTCGCCGCCATCGGCCTGCTGTGGCTGCGGCGGCACCTGGTCGACCGCCTGATCCTCCACCTGCTGATCGCGGCCATCGCGGTCAGTGCCGCCTCGGAGCTGATCGTCGCCGCCAACTCCGAGTCCGGGGGGTTGCCGGGCCTGTTCAGCCACCTGGCCGAGCTTACCGCCACCTGGCTGGTCTACGTGGCCCTCGTCCGCACCACCCTGGCCGAACCGTTTCGCGTTCTGGCCCGGGGCGCGACCACCTTCGACGCCGTGCCGGACGCCATCGTGGTGGTGGACCGGGAGGGACGGATACGCCAGACCAACCGGGCCGCCCGCGCCTTTGCCGGACGCAGCGAGGAGGAGTGCCTGGGCCAGGATTGCCACACCCTGTTCCATCCGCCGGATCTGCCGCGCTCCGCCTGCCGCGTCTGCCGCCACGTCGCCGGCGAACGGATCACCGAGGCGATCGAGCTGCAGTTCCGCGATCCACCCCGCTGGTTCAGCGTCAGCCTGTCGCGCATGACCGGTGCACCCGACCTCACCGGCATGGTCCACGTGATGCGCGACATCACTGCCCGTCGCGAGTCGGACGACGCCCTGCGCGAGAGCCTGGAGCAGCTGGGCAACGTGCTGCAGTCGGTGGGCGACGCGATCTTCGGCCTCGACATCCACGAACGGGCGACCTTCGTCAACCCGGCCTTTGAGCAGCTGACCGGCTGGACCCTGGAGGAGGTGCTCGACCAGCCGGTGCACAAGCTGATCCACCACACCGGCATCGACGGACAGCCCTACCCGTTCAAGCACTGCCCGATCAGCCTGATGCTGCGCGACGGCACGACCCGGCGGGAGCAGCATGAGCGCTTCTGGCGCAAGGACGGCAGCGGGTTCGACGTGGAATTCACCGCCGCGCCGTTGCACGCCAAAGACGGCGCGGTGATCGGCGCGGTGGTGGTGTTCCGTGACATCTCCCGGCGCGTGGCGATCGAGCGCTCCATGCAGGAGTCCGAACGCAAATACCGCGCCATCATGGACAGCGCCAGCGACGCCATCGTGGTGGTCGACGAAGAGGGCCGGCTGGTGGACGTCAACCGCCAGGCGGAGACCCTGTTCGGCCGGCCGAAGGAGGCCCTGCTGGGGCTCACCGCGCCGGACCTCCATCCCCCCTCCGAATTTGCCTCGGTGCAGGCCGCCTTCCATGCCATGAACGAATGCGGCCACTCCCTGTTCGAACACCTGATACTGCGCGGCGACGGCAGCATCACCAGCGCCGAGGTCGCCGGCACCCGGGTCCGCTACGGCGACCGCACCATCTACGTCGGCGTCTTCCGCGACCTCAGCAGCCGGCGCGCCGCCGAGACCCGCACCCAGGAACTGCAGGAGCAGCTGGCCCACATGAACCGCCTGGGCACCGTGGCCGAGGTCGCCACCTCGCTGGCCCACGAGATCAACCAGCCGCTGGGCTCCATCGTCAACTTCGCCGCCGGCGCGGCGCAGCGCATCCGCAACGGCAATGCGCGTGAGGAGGACCTGCTGTTCGCCCTCGAGCGCATCGGCAACCAGGCGCGTGCCGCCTCCGACATCGTGCGCCACGTGCGCGGCTTCGCCCGCCGCCGTGACCACGCCAGCGAGGTCAGCACGGTTGCAGCCACGGTGGACGCGGCTCTGGAACTGCTCCAGGGCCCCTTGCGCAAGGCCGGGGTGCTGGTCCAACAGGAGATCGCCGCCAACCTCCCGGAGGTGCTGGCGGCCCCCCTGGAGCTGCGCCAGATCCTGGTCAACCTCATTCTCAATGCGATCGAGGCAATGGCACCGGTGCCGCTGCCGGAGCGTCTGCTGCATATCCAGGCCGTGCCCGAGGGCGGCCTCCAGGTCCGGCTCAGTGTCAGCGACAACGGTCCGGACGGCCGCGGCACCGACGCGGAGGCGCTGTTCCGGCCGTTCCAGAGCGGCAAGCCCGATGGCCTGGGGATGGGCCTGGCAATCTGCCGCACCCTGACCGAATCGGTGGGCGGCAGGATCTGGGCCGAACCCAACGGCGAACGCGGCATGCGCTTTCAACTGCTGCTGCGCAACGCCGACCGCGACGCCCTCGGCCCGCCCTAGGCGCAGGCCGGCCGCCGCCTGACACGGCGCAATACTGCTGCACGCTGACGGAGTTATCGATAATATCGGCGCCGAGCTCCCCCGATTCGATTTGCCCAGCCGATAGGAAGCCATGAACACACCCCGCGTTACCCTGGAACAATGGCGCGCCTTTCATGCCGTGATCGACTGCGGCGGCTACGCCCAGGCGGCCGAGGCCCTCGGCCGCAGCCAATCCTCCATCAGCTACACCGTGGCCAAGCTGCAGGAACAGCTGGGCGCCCGCCTGCTGGAGATCCGCGGCCGCAAGGCCGAGCTGACCGAGCTGGGCAAGGTGGTCCTGCACCGTTCCCGCGAACTGCTGCAGGAGGCGGTCAAGGTCGAGGAGTTGGCAGAAGCCCTGGAACAGGGCTGGGAGCCGGAGATCCGGGTGGTGATGGACGAGGCCTTTCCCACCGCCCTGCTGATGCAGGCCCTGAAGGAGTTCGCTCCGCTGAGCCGTGGCAGCCGGGTGCAGTTGCGCCAGGTGGTGCTGACCGGCGCCGCCGAGGCCCTGCTGGGCGGCGCCGACCTGGTGGTCGGCTACCAGATTCCCCAGGGCTACCTGGGTGAGGAGCTGCTGGAGGTGGAATTCCTCGCCGTCGCCCAGCGCGACCACCCCCTCCACGCCCTCGGCCGCCCGCTGACCCTGGACGACCTCGCCCGCGAGCTGCAGGTCGTGATCCGCGATTCGGGCGGCGGCCAGCAGAAGGAGGCCGGCTGGGTCGGCCGCGGCCACCGCTGGACCGTAAGCAGCATCGAGACCGCGGTCACCAGCGTGGTCAGCGGCCTCGGCTTCGCCTGGCTGCCGCGCCACGCGGTGGCGGCCCATCTGGAAAGCGGCGAACTCAAGGCTCTGCCCCTGCGCGGCGGCCAGGGCTACCGCGCCCACCTCTACCTGGTGTTCGGCCAGCAGGACAACCCGGGACCGGCGACCCGCGAGCTGGCGGAGATCCTGCGGCGCTGCGCGCGGGCGGGGGAACAGATGAAGGATGAAGGGTGAAGGATGGCGAGCGTGCGCCCCGCCGCCCAGCTGCCAAATGGGTCGCCGGCCATAGGCCGGCACCTCGACTGTCAAATATTCACTCGTCACCGATCACTCTTCACTGCCCCGTTCAGTGCGCCCCGCACTGCAGGGCGTTCATCCTCGCCCGCAGGCCGTCCTCCCGATCCCAGTTGCCGCCGGAGCTGCCGAGTCCCGCAAGCTGTTGCTGCAGCCGGGCGCATTCGGCCTTTAGCCGCTGCTCGCGCCTGACGTCGCGGTCGAAGGCCGCGTCACGCCGGCGCCGCGCTTCGGCATCGCGCTTCTCGAACTGTTGCAGCAGGCGGCGCTCGCCCGGCCTCAGGCCCACGGACGCCGGCGGTGGCGCATGGTCATCAATGGGCAGGCGGACCGCGTCGGCGCCGCAGAGCCGGTCGGAAAACAGCGGCCGGCCATCGACCTCGCAGCGGTAAAGCGCGGCACGGGCGGGGACAAGGGCAAAAAGCAGCAACAGGGCGAACCAACGGGGTCGCATCGCGGTACCTCCTCCATAAGGTCGAGGACGGCGCCATCCGGGCGCCGGGATTTCAGGCGGCCAGCAGCTGGCGCGCCTCCTGCAGTTGGCCACGGGCGTCGGCCAGGATCTTCAAACTCAGGTCGGGGCTCAGTTCGCCCAGCTTGAGACGGGCGAAGGCCGGAACCTCGCTCAGGCGCGGCACCCCGGCGACGTGCTGCTTGCCGATGAAGCTATGCAACTGGGAGACGATCAGCAGGTCGCAGTAGTCGGCGGCGCCCGCGCCGGAACGGCCCCAGCGTTCCGCCTCGCGGGCCGCCGTGACCAGGGGCTCCGAAAAGCCCCATTGGGTCAGCATCAAGGCGCCGATCTCACCGCGCAGGGTGTTCACGGCATGGTCGAGCCACTGCTGACTCTCCACCAGCTCCGGGTGCTGGTCGGCGTAGGTGATCACCGGCATCGCCCCGATGTCGTGCAGCAGGCCCGCCAGCAGGGCCTGCTCGGGGTCGAAGTCGTGGAGGTGGCGCGCCAGGACGAAGGCGATCGCTGCCACCTCGGTGCTGTGGTGCCAGAGCTCTACCAGGCGCCGCCGCAGGTGTGGCGACTTGACCTTGGCCTGCAGCATGGCCTGCACGGCGAAGCTCGTCACCAGGTTGCGGGTTGCCTTGAGGCCCAGCCGGCGAATGGCGGCGGCGCAGGTCGACACCGGCTGATAGCCGCCGTACAGGGCGCTGTTGGCCACCTTGATCAGGCGCGCAGTGATCGCCGGATCGGTCGCCACCACCGCCGCGACCTTGTTCAGCTCCACCAACTCGTCCTCCATCGCCCGGCGCACCCGCAGGGCGACCTCCGGCAGGCTGGGCAGAACCAGCTTGTCCGCCTTCAGGTCGGTGTAGATGCGGCGGAACAGCGGGTTGGAGAGGTGAGCCGGATCCTCCGGCGACGGGCTCTCGTCGACGATGATGTCGCTGTCCTCGCGCCGGCGGTTGAGCAGGCTGTGCAGGGTCGACCGATCCAGGCGCAGGCAGCGCACCGGGGTGACGCTGACCACCTGGTAGCGGTGGGGCTGGAGCACGGAAAGGGGCTTGCTGGCCCGTTCGCTGCCGGCGTTGACCACGAAGCTGCGGCCGTCGGCGGCGTTCAGCTGGACCTCGCCCTCAAGCAGGAACCGCACGCTGTCGTCGTGCTGATCACGTGCATGCAGCAACTGGCGCGCCGGCAGCTGCTCAATGTCGGCGCCGCTGGCGAGCGCCAACAGCACGTCACCGCCCAGGCCATCGAACATCGGAAAGCGGTGCAACAGTTCTGGCTTGATTCTGGCCAAGTCCCTGGTCCCCGGAAAGGACGAAATAGAGGTACGGCTCCGAAACGGAGTAGTGCATATCGTGCAATCGTCGCACTTTGACCGCAATAAGGTGATCCCCCCACATCGAGGCGCTTGGCCCGGTGTGTCAACGCAACGTGAAGGGCGGCGCGACTCAGCCGCCGGCCACCTTGGGCAGGTGGTGCAGCGCCTCATCGATGGCCGCCGCCGGGTACTCATAGTCCTCCAGGCCGCCAGCGAAGTACTTGTCGTAGGAGGCCATGTCGAAGTGGCCGTGGCCGGAGAGGTTGAAGAACAGAGTCTTGGCCTCGCCGCTCTCCTTGCAGGCCAGCGCCTCGTCGATGCAGGCGCGGATGGCGTGGCACGACTCGGGCGCCGGAATGATCCCCTCGGCGCGGGCGAACTGCACGCCCGCCTCGAAGGTGGCGACCTGGGGCACTGCCACCGCCTCGATCAGCCCCTCGTTGTAGAGCTGGGAGACCAGGGCGTTGTCGCCGTGATAACGCAGGCCACCGGCGTGGATCGACGGCGGCATGAAGTCGTGGCCCAGGGTGTACATCTTCAGCAGCGGGGTCATGCCGATGGCGTCGCCGAAGTCGTAGGCGTAGTGGCCGCGGGTGAGGGTGGGGCAGGAGGCCGGCTCCACCGCCACCAGGCGCACGTTCTTGCCCGCCGCCTTGTCGGCGAAGAAGGGGAAGGCCGCACCGGCGAAGTTGGAGCCGCCGCCGCAGGGGGCGAAGATCATGTCCGGGTAGTCGCCGGCCTTGGCGAACTGTTTCTGCGCCTCCTGGCCGATGATGGTCTGGTGCAGCAGCACGTGGTTGAGCACCGAACCC
>CAZMMH010000041.1:0-11799 GCA_964567315.1 uncultured Gammaproteobacteria bacterium | reverse complement strand
TGTCGTAACTCACCCGCGCCGAGAGGTGCTTGGTGCCCGACAGGCTCCAACTGTATCGCCTGTTGACGGTGTGAGATTGGCCGGGTGCCAGGGGCGGTATGCTGTAGGTCCTCGTGCCCTTTTTCTCGACACTGAAACGCAGCGTGATATGGCCCATGCCGCTGGTGCTGGCACTGCCGATGTTTCGTACCATGGCATGAATATCGCGCTTGCCACCCACTGGCGGTCTCTTCCCGTTGTCGATGCAGACCATCAGATCCGGCAGGCCGAGGACACCGAAGGTCCAGTCCTTGCTGTTATTGTGATCGTCGAGTTCCGCAATCATGTTCGCAGGATCAACGGCGAAGGTGGTTTTGTAGTTACCGGCCTTCGGGACCGGAAACCTTTGCACGAAGGTCACCCCCTGGTACTTCTGCAGGGTGACGTGCATCTCCTGCCGATAGATCTTGTCCGGCAAACCGCCCGGCCTTCTGACCCTCAGCACGACAACGGGATTGGTCGCCGGCGCGTTCCCGTAATTCATCACGTTGGCCTTGTAGGTCACGGTATGCCCTTCGCCCGGGTTCTGCGGCGTCACCTTGATCACGCCGACCTGCAGATCGGGCTGATCACAGTTCTTGATCGTGAACACACCTGACTGGCCGCTCACCGGCGTGGGGTACTGGGCGCTAGGCGATACACTGATCTTGATGATGTAGGTGCCTGGATGTGACACCCCTCCATCCCAGCTGAAATGGCCGTTGTTCGCGCCATGTATCGCCAGGGTTCGGATGACCGACTGCCCGTTGGGATGCATCACGAAGATACTTGCCTGATCCCCCATGGCTCCGGATTTGGTCCAGGTGATCGTCTGGGGCGTGTACATACAGTATTCGTGGCCGCCCACGGGGTTGGTGACGGTGATGGAGGCTGCCCAGGAATAGGTCGGCAGGGTGAGCGTGGCGAAAAGCAACAGCGCTAGCTTTTTCATGAAACTCCCCTTATTTCGCGATTTCTCGTTGTTTTTCTTCCCCGTTTGGATTGGCCCCGATGCCGCGACCAACACTTTTTCCAGCGGCAACCGCCCTGCAAATTCCGGAGACACCATAATAGTGGTAGCCCCATTCAAGATGGGGATCAAGGCCGGAAACTACAGTTCGGAAAACAGTCGGGAAAGCGGGGGGCTACGCCCGTTCGTCGGCTGTGATTTGCCCACCGGAACTGGCCCCGGGTAACGCCGTCGGAAGGCCAAGGTGAAAAGGGGTCGGTGACAAACGCAAACGACTCGCGTTCGTCGCCGCCCCCTTTGATCACCATCTCCTCCCGCGCATCAGATCACTCAACAGGAGGGCGAAAAGCCGTAGAAAACATCACTGAACGCATACACTGGCCCCCACACAGGTGCCGCCCTTCGCATGGCCCTGTCCGTCTGCGCCCATTTTGCCGATTTCATTCGCTCGGCACGCGGCCGCCGTGACTCTGGGCATCCTTGATTAGCGCCAGCAGCAATGCCCGAAGGCGATGGCGGGCCGCGTCGGTGAGCGATTGGCCGATGGCGAATTCGCGCTTGCGCCCCGCCACGACCACCCGAAACGGTTGTCCGGGACGGCTCATATCCCGGCGCACGGCGATGTCGACCAGTTCGTCCAGTGGCATGCTCCGTGTATCCCAGTCGGGCTTGCCGGTCCAGGTGCGATACCAGATGTCGTTGCGGTCGACGGCGACTTGGTCGGGGTGGCGGTAACGGCGGCCGGTGGCGGCGCCGAACAAAACCGCAGCCAGGCCGAGCACTCCGGCAAAGGCAAGGGCCAGCCGGGGGTCCTGGACGAGACCAAGAAACCACGCCGCAGCCAGAAGCCCCCCGGCCACCACGATCAGCGCCACTCCGTTTTGCAGCCGGGCGGCGGGGGTAAGACTGGCCACCCACAGGTCGTCTTCCCGCCGCAGGGCGAGGCCCATCGGGAGTTCCGCGCGGGCCGGGTCGAATTCGGTTGGCGTTTCCTTGCCGTCCGCAATCTTCGCCAACAGGGGGCGATCGAGATCCTCCGGCGCCGTCGCAACCACGCCTTCCGAATCCGCTTCCAGCACGGGCAGGCCGAACAACTCGGCGTAGTGGACCCAGAGACGGTTCCAATCCTCCGGCGGCTGGAAAAGCGTGCCGCGAGCCTCGTACAGGCGCACCGTTTTGCCGGGGTCCGGATGCTCGAGGGTGAGGCGGTACTCGGTATAGTCCGTACCGTGCGTGGGGTCCCGGTGCAGGGCATCCTTCAGCACGCCGCGGTAGCGGGACAGCGGCTCGCGCCAGGCGCGGTAACCGGTCATGCCGACGCGCGTCCAGCGGACCGAAGTCTCATCGATGGTCACGGATTCGCGGTAGATGAACTGGCTGACGCCGAACAGGCTGACCAGTAGTCCACCGAGCACGAGCAGCAGAGGCAGGGCCAGGCCGGCGTCGAATCCGGAACGTTGCACTTCGCCGACGAAAAACCGGCTCGATTCAACCAGCCATGGGATCCCAGCCAATAATGCCAGCGCGCCCCCCACGCGATTCCCGGTCGTCCGCCGGTGCATCGGCAGTCGTTCGCCGTGCGCGGCCCACCGGAAAAGATTCGACGTGGGTCCGCCGCGACCGGTGGGGTGCTTGCTGCTGTCGGGGTTCACCGTGTCTCCGTGGCCGGCAATCAAGGAATCTACTAAAAACGCAATCGCGCGCGCCGGGTATGGCCCCGGCAAAACTGCGCTCCGTCCCAACCTATCTCCCGGTCTTTCGCCTACGGCTTACTGATGACCTCGTAAATGGCGAACGCGTTCAACAAGGCGAGGGTTGGCACCTGGCCGCTGCTCCTGCAGTAGTCGGCGAAGTCCTTCACGTGCACGACGACCTCATTGACGATATTTCCCTGCGAAACCGCCCGCGCGTTCTGCTCCGTAGTGCTCTCGAGCCACCTGTCGTAGGTTTCCGGAAGTGCAGCGCCGCCTTTGATGATGGCAAGGAAGATCTCGTATTCGTCTTCGGGGATCATCGGGCAAACGATCGTTTCCATCGGTTCAATCCCCCGGCTGTTTGCGTCAACCTGGTGCCGGGTGTCCTTTATCGTTTCCCCGCATTGTGCTCATACGCTGAAATCAGAAGCGCATGCCCAGCGAAACATAGTCGACGGCGTCCACGTTGTTACCCTTGAAATAGTGGGTCCAGTCGACACTCATCTCCAGCCCTACCAGCGAAACCCCCAGGCCCGCACCACCGGCAAAACCGGTCTCATCGTTCGTACTGCCCCCCGCACTGAATTCGTTGCGCACGACGCCGATACGGCCCTTCAGATAGACGGGACCCGGTGCACGCACGGCGGCGAAAAGCCCTGCGGAGTTGTAATCCCAACTGGAATTGATTGAACCCGGCAGCGTGATGTCACCGCTTTTCAGCGACCGCGTATACTCGCCCTCCACCGCCAGGTCCGCCGTAAACAAGTCGACGAACTCATACCCCAAGGCCAGGCTCGCGGCGACGGTACCATTCGCCTGACTGGCATGCGACGCGAGATAGCCGGCCTTCGCCCCGACATAAAGCTCTGCAGCGGCCGGCTGACAAAAGACGGTAGTGAAAGCAGCGACTGCGACGATCTTCCTCATAACCCTGACTCCTGAGTGGGCAAGCATCTGCCTGACTCTAACCCCATTTGGACGAGCGTAAAATAGTCTTAGCAAAGCCTGGGACCAAGCCTGGAAAGCGGGGATTCTGGGCGAAGTCTACTTAGCTCTTCGTCGGACATCGGATCGCGATCTTGCATCGCTCAGATACTGCACCGACCGGTTGAATCCACAGTCGGTTTCGGCCATCGTCGCTCGACGCCTCACTGGCAACTGCCTACCCAATGCTTGATTGCAAGGCGCCGGTGCACAGTTACGCCTGCGGTCCCCGCGGCATTACCTCCGAAGGCCACCGACTTTCCCAGGGGTCGTCACAACAAGTCGAAGGTTTCGATGCTTATCCTTGGACTGAACGAAGACGGCTGTGTTTGCGCGTTTGGCCACGAAAACGTTGCGGGTGTCGTCTCCGGGAACATACGGCGCGTCGTCCAACGTCTTGGTCGCCGGCGTGGCGTCCACGACTTTTACGATCCCTCCCCCTTCGGGCGCGTCCACGTTGACGAGACTGACGATCAGGCCGTGACTTGGCAAAATGGCGTCACCCAAGATGGGTTGCCGATTCTCCAGCACTAGATACCGCGACGCGCTAAGCCGAATTCGAACCGCCAAGGTTCCCTTTCCCGTCGATAGTGGCGACAGGGTGATGCGACGGTCCTCACCGGGGCGCATGTCGACGATTTGGTCGGTCCCTATCCAGCCAAGCTGAATTCGGGTGAACGCCGTCGGCTGGGGTGGAGGAGAGTGCCAGCGTATGAAATGTTCGCTCATGATTCCCCAAGGACCGACGTAAGTGGCGAAGGTCGCCGGCACACCCAGCACGCCGGCCGGCGGGTGGCTTTGCAAATAGAAATCATAGAGATCTGGCACCACACGTTTGCCATCTTTCGTGCCACCCAGGGCATGAAGAAGGTCGTGCGCCACATGCCCGACATGGGAATTTTCGGCACTGACAACCGCCGGACCGGCGTAGCTCCCGCCGCCCGCGAGGTCGACTTCCTCGTTGCGAAAGTCTATCTGCCTGGTCTGCCCGTATCCGAACAACACCCCCTTCCGCTTGTGTCCAGACAACATCCCCGGATTCGCGCAGTAGGCGATCATCCCGTACCCTTTCCCGGGTCTCGTCCTGACGCCGACATCGATCCAGATCTGATCGTAGTCCGCGAGATTGACGCCATTCGCGCGGGCCGCCCCCAAAGCTTTGGAAAGCAGCTTGCGAACCCTCTCCCCGTCTACCTGGTAGTTGTATGGACTGACCTGGTAATCCGCGACCGAGCCAGGCAACACGTACCACCCCACCACACGGGGAGAAAGCTTCACTTTTTCATAAGAGGCCGCCCCGATGTAGCGGGCAACCTTGCTCGCTTTATCCGCAATGTCATGCAAAGAGACATCCGGTTCGACGCCTTTGAAACGAACCGCGACGACAAGGAGCTTTTTCATCCCCACAACCGTCGTCGGTTGCGCGACGCCGGCCCACGAAGGCGCGGCCAATAGCGGTAGCAACAAAAATGAAAGAGCCAGCCAGCGGATCAAGACGACATCTCCTATAGCAAGATTTGCAGCCTTTTGAAATTCCGACACAAATAGCCGCGGACAGACCGCGCTTTTCGCGCGGAGAACGTTTGCTCCTGGCCGCTGCCGACGGGTTAGCCCAAGGAGGCCGAATGGCCGCTCCTGGCTCCAGCCCTTTTACCCTTTGGTCCCGTTGCCCATTGCCGACCCGAAGCTGCCCTTCGGCTCAAGGGCAGTCAAACCGTAAAGGCGTACCGTTGAAATAGGGATACTGCCCCGGATTCCGATTCCGTCGCCTTGTCGGGCCAAGACAAAGCGCTCGCCTGGAAATCAGCGAGTGGCGCCGTTGTTCCGTACAAACGCTTCGAACCCGGCCAGTGCAAGCGGTCGGCTGAACAGAAAACCCTGGAACGCGGTGCAGCCGTATTGTCGCAGGCGCTCCAGTTGCGCCTCGGTCTCCACCCCTTCGGCGATGACCTCCAGCCCCAGGGAGCGCCCCAAAAAATTGAGCGCCTCGACAGCTGCCGCGCTGCCCGCGTCGTCGGCAACATGACTGACGATGGAGCCGTCGATTTTCAGTTGATCCAGCGGCAGGCGCCGGAGACAGGTGAGCGATGAATAGCCGGTGCCGAAGTCGTCAATCGCCAAACCTACCCCAATCGTCTTGAGTGCGCGCATCTTGTCGATGGTGTCGTCCAGATCGTCGAGTACGGCGCGCTCGGTCAGCTCGAGCGTCAAACGGCCCGGGTCTATGCCGGCGTCGCTCAGCCCGACGCGCACCTCGTCGACGAAGCCCGGCTGCCGGAGTTGGCGTACGCCAAGGTTGATGGCGAGTGGTATTGCCCGCATGTCCGGCACCGCCTGCCAAGCCTTGAGCTGGGCACAAGCGCTCTCCAGCACCCAGCGACCAATGGGCAGGATAAGACCGGTATCCTCTGCCAGACGGATGAACTCGGCGGGCAGTGTCAAACCGCGTTGCGGATGCTCCCAGCGCAGCAGGGCCTCGGCACCGCTGACCCGGCCCATGCCGTCCACCTGCACCTGGTAGTACAGATGCAGCTGTTCGCGCACCAGGGCCAGGCGCAGCTCGGCCTCAAAGGCACCACGCTCGTCCAGTGCGGTCTGCATGGCGGGGTCGAAGAAACGCACCGCATTGCGCCCCACGCTCTTCGCTTGGTACATGGCCATATCGATACGCTTGAGCAGCTCGTCGATCGTGACCTCGTGGTTCTGAAACAGGCCGACGCCGATGCTGGAGGCACCTGAATATTCAAGACCTCCGACGTCGTACGGCCGGGCAATCGACTCGCGCAGGGTCTCGCACACCAGTCCTGCTTGTATCGCCGCAGGCCGGGGCTCGCTACTCAGCCCTTCCAGCATCACGACAAATTCGTCACCACCCAGCCGCGCAACAGTATCGCCCGCGCGGACCCCTGCCTGTAACCGCCGCGCAACCTCGATCAGCCACTGATCGCCGGCATCATGGCCCCTGGTGTCGTTGAGATTCTTGAAATTGTCCAGATCGACGAACAGCAAAGCGCCGTAGCGTCGGTTGCGGCTGCTGGTCGCCATGGCCTGGCCGACACGGTCGTATAACAGGCGTCGATTGGGCAGTTTGGTCAGCGGATCGAAAAAAGCCATGCGGTGGATTTCCGCTTCCGCTTCCTTGTTCGGCGTGATATCGGAAAAGGTCCCGACATAGTGACTCACTTCGCCATCCGGGCCGCAGACGGCGGTGATGGTCAGCCACGCGGCGTAGATCTCACCGCTCTTGCGCCGGTTCCATATCTCGCCTTGCCAGTATTTCTGCTGTTTCAGCGCGTCGCGTATGCGCTGGTAGAAGGCCGTGTCCTGACGAGCGGATTTGAGCAGAGTCGCGGGCCGCCCTATCACCTCGGCGGGCGAGTGGCCAGTCAGCCGGGTAAAGGCCTGGTTGACCCTCACGACCACTCCGTTGGGATCGGTCACGATCGTCCCCTGATCGGACTCGAAGGCGACAGCGGCGATACGCAGCTCTTCCTCCGCGCGTCGGCGATCACTGATATCGGCCAGCGTCACGCGCAGCATCGGCGCGTCAGCGCCGTTATCCATCCGCACACAGTCGACACTGACCGGCAACACGCTGCCATCGCCGCGCTGCAAATCCAGTTCGCAGCGCTGATGCGTCCGGGTGCCCATCGCGGTGACGAACAGTCGGCGCCAACACTCCCTATCCTGCGGGGTAACGTAAAGGTCGAAGCGGTGCTGCCGCAAACGCTTGCGCTCCACCCCCAGCAGGGTGGCGCCGGTCAGGTTCACCCCGGCAATCTGGCCGTTGGCAGCGAGAGTGCAATAGCCGACCGGGGCATATTCGTAGAGATCGACGTAACGGTCGCGCGACTCTTCCATGGCCAACTGGCTTTGGCGCAGAGACTCGTTTTGCATCTCGAGCTCGATCTGGTGCACCCGGAGTTCGTGCACCAGTTCCTCGGGGCCCAGCTCGGAATCCAGCGGCGCAGCATGGGCCAGCCGTCGCTCCGCCTCCGCCCGCAACTGCGGCTTAGTCGATTTCTGACCATCCCGCCGCCTAGCCATGTAGCCCCCACTGCCGACCGGTCCGTTTCGGGCGTGCCTTTGGAAAAACCCCATCTACGCCAGGCAATTACAACGTTCAACACCACGCTTTTTTGCCGTTAAGTGTAGACCAGGCCAGCCACCCGACTTTGACGGCCACCCGATTTTGGCGCTGCCGTGACGCCAAAAAGTTGCAAAATGCCGGGGCCGCGGCAGCTGACGTCGGGTCGCTCAGGCGCCTCGCGCGTGAGCCTGCAAAAGGGTGGCGTCAACCCGACAACCCGGAAAATGAACAAGCGACTTGGCCGTGCGTGCGCCCTGCAATTTCTCTTGGGCGGCGTGGCTGCCAGAGGCCGAGCCGCGTGCGCCTCCGGCCTTGAACCCGATGGGGGACGGGTACGTCCCGCTTCGCCACGGCACGTTAAACGAGAACGCAGGTGCGTGATCGGGACCCGGTGCCATCAATGACGACGAAAAGCGTCAGGGCAACACACGCCCCGTCGCATGGAGGCGGCAAATGGCAGGCCTACTGGCGTGTCCCCGAAATTCCACCGAACGGGCGTACGGGCTATTTGGCAACATCGGTGGCCGGGCCCGAGCGGGCCACAAGTCTGGCCAGGTCGCCACCCCCAAACGGCTTGACCAAGAACTGGTCGCATCCGGCCGCCATCGCTCGCACCCGTGTTTCCGCGTCGCCATAGCCGGTCAGAGCGATCAGGTCGAACGCGTTGCCGTGCGGAAGCGCACGCATCCGTCGCGCGGTTTCAAAGCCATCCATACCCCGCAGACCAATGTCCAGCAAGACCACGTCCGGCCTGAATGCCGGAATGATGGCCAGGGCATCCTGGCCACTTGCGGCGGTGCGCACCTCGTAGCCCTCGGCGCCCATTAGCGCAGCCAGACTGCTGGATACGGCATCGTGGTCGTCCACCACCAATACGCGACGGGCGCTGGGCGCTGCAGCCGGCATCTGCCCAATGGCTACGCCTGACGAAGTGGCGGGTGCGTCGACGGTCGGCAAGCGGACCCGGAAGGTCGAACCACGACCCGGTCCTTCGCTGCGGACATCGACCTCCCCACCGTGCTGGCACACCAACTTCTGCACCACCGTGAGCCCGACCCCAAGACCGCCGTCGGAACGATCGAGGGCGCGCTCGCCCTGCCGAAAAAGGTCAAACACCCGCGGCAACAGCGCCGGCGTGATTCCGATCCCGTTGTCCCGCACCTCGATTTGAAGCTGCGACCCAACCCGCCGTGCGTCCAGCGTGATGCGACCGCCGGCCTGGGTGTACTTGACGGCATTGTGCAGCAGGTTGAACAGCACCTGGGACAGGCGCACGGGATCACCGTGCAGGCAAACCGCCTGGCTCGGCATCTGCACGCCGAGCATCTGCTCCTTGGCATCCGCCAGCGGCCGGATCGACTCGAGCACCCGCTCAACCAAACCGCCAAACTCGACCGACTCCTGCTTAAGCACGATCTTGCCCCGGGCGATGAGGGAGACGTCCAGCAGGTCGTTCATGATCCCGGTCAGATGAGCGGCCTGCCCTTCGATCATCTGTTTCGCCCACTGGGTGCGCTGTTCGTCGAGCCCGGGCAGGCCCAGAACGTGGGCGGCGTTGCGGATGGCGGCGAGAGGGTTACGCAACTCGTGCGAGAGCATGGCGAGATAATCGTCCTTGCGCCGGTCGGCGTCACGCTGTTCCAACTCCACCTGTCGTCGCTCGGTCACGTCCGTAAACAGCACCGCGAGCTGCGCCGGCGCCGGCCGATAGGCATAAACCTCGTAATATCTGTCCAGAATGGGTGAGTGATTGACGAATCGCGCAGGGACTCCGGTCGACGCCACCTCACCGTAGACACGCACCCAGTCCGGGTCCGCGCCCGGCATGACTTCCTTGAATGTCCGGCCTACGGTCGCCTCGCCCCGCAAGCCCGTCAGCCGCTCGAACGAGGGGTTGACCTCCACGAATCGATAGTCGCAAGGCCGGCCGGCTTGGTCGCAAATGATTTGGTGCAGGGCGAAGCCTTCGTTCATCTCCAGGAAGAGCGCCTGATAGCGCTCCTTGCTGTCGCGCAACGCTTGTTCTGCGCGCACCCGATCAGAGATATCGCCAAGGACAACGCGCAACATCGGCGGCCCGGCGGGGGCCTCAATGCGCACGCAGTCGAGACGGGCGTCAAAACGGCCGCCATCGGCACGCTGTAGCGTCACGTCCGCGCACTGAGATTTGTCGTGCCCGAACGCATGCATGAACAGGCGGTGCCAGCGGTCGCGCCCGACGGGACAGACGAAGCGGTCGAAGCGGCGCCGCTGAAGTTCCGCGCGTTCGACACCCAGGAGCGTCGCCGCGGTCAGGTTGGCCTCGGCAACCAGACCTTCCCGGGTCAGTGTGAGATAGCCGACAGGAGCGAATTCGTACAGATCGACATAGCGGTCCCGGGAGACCTCCAGTGCCAACTGGGCGCGTCTGAGCTCCTCGTTCTGAATCTCCAGTTCGATCTGGTGCACCTGGAGTTCATGCAGCAATTCCTCCGCAGGTCGTGCCGAGTGTCCGCTCGACGGTGCCTCGCGAAGCGCCGCTTCCGCCATTTTCCGCAAATCCAGGCCGACACCGATTTTTTTCCCATCGTCGCCCGATTCCATACCTATCCCTGTCCCAGCTGCATCGGTGACCAAGGGCGCTCACCGGCGTCGATCCGTCGGACGGACAAGAGCGCCCTCCTATTTCGTTGAATATAGGCCGGCTATTCGGCCAAGTCGATACTGTGCACGGACTGTGCACAGGACACCAAACATTCGACAACTGTGCACGGGACACCCAACAGTCGCTGCCATTTGTTGTGCGGCGGCGGCCCTTAAATGCCGTCCCCTTTTGCCGATCTGTCAATCGAGTGGTGGGTGTCCTTTCTTACTTGAGTTTCTGGCATTGTTCTGCTCATCGCTCAATTTCCTCGCCTCCGCGCACGCGGTATCCGGATTGTCGCTCAAAAGCCTGGCAAGCGATGAGACGACACCCTTATCCGTCGCCGTCGACTTTGATTTCAATTGGTTCAACCAATCGTCCTGCAATTGCGGCAATGAGACACCATAGACCTGCTCCCATGGCCGGGGCGTGTCGACCGACCGACGGTTGAATTGCTTCATTTTGTCGACGCCGTATTTACCAATAAGAAATTCCGCAAATGATCCGGCCTCTGCATACAACGCCTGCTGTAATGCACGATCATTCACAACCGGTCTGTTATTGCGTACCGCCATGCCCCAATCCTCGTGCCGAGGACCTGCCTTTGTCAGGGAGACAAATTGTCCGACCTGCAGAAATGCATCAACCCAATAGTCAGTATCAAACCCGCATTCCGGAAATGACTGAATATTACCAAAACGCCGTTCTGATACTTCGCCCATCATGTTGCGGATCAGCTTATCCGAATTCGGAAATGCTGCGCTCGTTAGCTTATGCGCGAGTTCCTGCGGTTGTTCGAGCGAACCGTATACTTTGACGAATCGGACACGACGGCCATCTTCATTTCGAAACAAGAAAAAGGAATAGCTACCGCGAGGCCCCGAATTGTTATCGAGATCAACGACAATCTTGCCGAACCTCCCCACTCTGGCATCGGTGGACCAGAACTTAATGACGTTTTGAAACGTCGCCTCAACTTTATCGGCGATATTCTTAAAGTGCTCCGGACTAATATGTCCTCCAGAGTCGCGAATTACCAATTTATCTGTTTCAATCGCCGTCGCACCGAAGGCCGAAACCGACACCAGTGATAGGCATACAACACCTGCAATTGCCGTGATGAATGAACTCTTCGTCGCCATGATCAGCAACCACCCTTAAACTGGTTTCTATAGTTATGCGTGAACTACATGGAGTAACTACATGGACACCCACCGCTAGCTCTCCTTGCCTTCGGCTATGCAAAAAAGGTGTCAGTACCCTTTTCCACACCTTAGACCCGATTTAAGGGTACTGACCCCTTTCTCGCTGGCTCTCCAGCGCCCGCGCGCTCGGTGGTCGGCGCCGCCAATCGTAGTAGCCGCTCCGACTCACGCCAAGGGCGGCACACATCGAGCGCACTCGGAATTCTTGCCGGTGA
>CAZMMH010000040.1:0-11856 GCA_964567315.1 uncultured Gammaproteobacteria bacterium | reverse complement strand
GACGAGTGGCTGTTCCGGCGCTTCCTCGACAGCGACATGCAGTACTCCTGCGCCTATTTCGAGACCCCGGAGAGCGACCTGGAGACGGCCCAGACGGCCAAACGGCGCCACATTGCCGCCAAGCTGCTGCTGGAACCCGGGCAGCGCGTGCTCGACATCGGCTGTGGCTGGGGCGGCCTGGCCATCGAGCTGGCCCAGGCCGCGGACGTGCAGGTGGTCGGTCTGACCCTGTCCAAAGAGCAGCTGCGGGTGGCCCGCCAGCGGGTGCAGGAGGCCGGGCTGGAGGGACAGGTCGAGTTCATTCTGCAGGACTACCGCGAACACCGCGGCAGCTACGACCGCATCGTCAGCGTCGGCATGTTCGAGCATGTCGGCCCGCCCAACTACCAGCGCTTCTTCGGCCAGATCCAGCGACTGCTGAACCGCAACGGGGTCGCCCTGCTGCACACCATCGGCCACTTCGGTTCGCCGGCCCCGACCAATCCGTGGATCCGGCGCCACATCTTCCCGGGCGGCTACCTCCCCTCCCTGGCCCAGTTGGCCGAGGCGGTCGACGAGGTGGGCCTGGTACCCACGGACGTGGAGGTGCTGCGCTACCACTACGCCGACACCCTGGCGGCCTGGCTGCGCCGCTTCAACGACAACCGCGAGGAGATCGTGGAGCGCATGGGCGAGCGTTTCGGCCGCATGTGGGAGTTCTACCTGGCCAGCTGCGAGGCGGCGTTCCGCTGGAGCAACCTGCTGGTCTTCCAGTTGCAGCTGGGGCACCACCTGGGCGCCGCGCCGATGACCCGCGACTACCTCTATCTCGGCCTGCGCGGCCAGCGTCCCGGTCTGCGCCTGGTGGGCGCGGCGGCGGAGCAGGACGACTCACTGCTGCACCGCCACTGAGGGGGCGCGGCTCGGAACAGGGAGAGCCGGTCCGAGGCGGCGGCAAACGGCTGCAATCCAGCTCCGGCATTCCGCCAAAACTGAGCCGGCGATGGGCCAGGCGGAAGCGCTTGGCCAGCATCCCGGCGAACACCCCTTCGCCGCGCGTGCGCCGGCCGAAACGACCGTCGTAGTCGCGGCCGCGGCGCCGCCCGGGAAGGGTGCTCACAGGAACAGGGTCAGCACGCCGGTGTAGCCGTAGAGCCGGCCGTTGTAGAGTTCGCCGTTGGCGAAGAAGCCCACCAGCGGAAACTCCCCCAGGTGCTCGGCGATGGCCCGCAGCTCCGCGGAATCATCGCCAAACTGGGAGCGGCCGCGGCCCAGACATGAGACGTAGACCCCACCGCGGATCGGCCGCCCGCCAACCCGCTCCACCAGCCGTTCGAGCATCTGGGCCATGTCCACGCGCGCGCTGTTGCCGTCGCGCCGGCAGAACATCAGCTGCTCCTGCCCCTCCAGGTGTTCGCCGATCGCCACCAGCCCCTGACGGGTGTCCAGCGCCACCAGGTTGCGCACCAGGTAGTCGCCGGTGTCGGAGCCCGCGATCGGCAGGGCGGCGAAGACGTAACCGCCGATCCGTTGCAGGTCGCGCGCCAGCACCTCGCCGATGTCCTCCTTGAGCACCTCCAGGGCCGGACGCTCATCGAGGGTCAGCGCCACGTTGCGCTCGAACCCGGTCAGCCGGTGTTTGGGCCCCAGGGGCGTGCAGCCCTGGGTGTGGTCGGTCACCACCTCCACCGTGCTGTCGAACAGAACGCCGGAAACGCCGCCGGAGACCACCTCGTCGGCAATCTGGCGGTTCAGCGCCTCCCCCGAGGAGAGGCCGCCGTTGAGGAAGGAGGCCGGCAGCGCGGTGGCGATGGTGTCGATCAGGCCGGGCGTGGCCGGATTGGTCGGGTCGCCGTGGAGCAGGCCGAAGCAGTAGTCACGCTCGAACAGCCAGCGGCGAAGCTGCTCGGGCAGGGTGCTCAGCTCGCCGCGCAGGTTGGGCAGCAGGCGGAAGTGCCGCGGCGACAGCTCGGCGAGCATCACCACCAGGGCCGGCTCATCGTAGTACTCGCGCCCCGTGGCGCACACCGCCAGCCCCACGCCGCCGACCCAGCTCACCGCCGGTGCGGCCTCGCGCAGACCGGCGACGATCTCCTGCAACTGGGGCGTGGCGGCGTCGGAGAGGTAGACGAAACCGAGCCTGGCCGCTTCCGGGATTGGCCCCAGCGCGGCCAGGCAGCGCTCCAGCAGCTCTTCGGCGGCACCGCTCACGGCGGCGTACGGAAACGGGGTGGAAGTCACGCGGACCCTCCCGGGGGTCGTGGCGGCGGCAACACAGCGGGTAGGCGGATTATGCCCGCAAGCGGGCGGCGCAGCGAGACAGCTGCACGCCCGGCACCGGCACGCGAAAGGTGAAGAGCGACGGCAACGTCATCTCCCCCGGCCTCACCATGGGTGTAGGCGTGGGCGCCGGTCATTGTGATTTGCCCCGTTGCCATGCTTCGCAGCGTCGGCGCCGTGACGATCGGTTGCGAACTGCGCATGGCTCCCCCCGGGAACGTCGACCGCATCACCGGGCCCGGCATGCTGGGCCCATTTCAAGCGTAGCAGCGGGCAACGATCCGCCGGCGCCGCGCCGCCTGAACGCCTTCCGCCCCGGCCTCTACCAGGGGAGCCTGCTGCCGTCATAACGGAAGAAGCGCCCGCTGTCGCCCATCTGAAAACGTTCCACCAGCCGCAGCATGCCGCGCACGCTCTCCTCGGGTTCGATGGGCGCACCGGGCCCGCCCATGCGGGTGTGCACCCAGCCCGGGTGGAGCAGCAGCACTCCGATGCCGCGGTCGGCCAGCTCCAGGGAGAGCCCCTTCATGGCGGCGTTGAGGGCGGCCTTGGACGAGCGGTAGGCGTAACTGCCGGCGGCGCCGATCTCGGCGATCGAGCCCATGTGGCTGGTGACCGCCACCACCAACCGGCGGCTGCCGCGGCCGAGGTGGTCGGCGAAGGCCTCGGTGACCCGGGCCGGGCCGAGCAGGTTGACCCGCAGGGTCTCCTCCCACTCGTCAAAGCGGATCCCGCCTACCCGGTCGTCGTCGAATTTCTCGAAATAGACCCCGGCATTGTTGATCAGCAGGTCCAGCGGCCGCTCCGCAAGGTCGGCGGCCAGGGCATCGATCTGGGCCGCGTCGGTGACGTCGAGCGGGTGCACGGAAACCTCCGGTTTGGCCGCGGCCAGCTGCTGCAGCTCGTCGGCGCCCGCCGGGTCGCGGCAGCTGGCGAAGACCCGCCAGCCGGCCCCGGCAAGCTGGCGCACCCACTCGAGGCCGAGGCCGCGGTTGCTTCCGGTGACCAGTGCGCTGTGCATCTCACTCCCCTCCCATCGCCTGCCAGCGGCCGGGCAGCTCGGCGACCGATTCCAGCACCGCGTCGGGGCGGACCCCCAGTTCGAGGTCCTCCGGCCGGAATTTGCCGGTACGCACCAGCCAGGCCTTCAGCCCCGCCGCCTGCGCCCCCTCGATATCGCCACGGATGTCGTCGCCGATCATCAGGGTGTCGACGGCGGCGACACCGAGGATATCCAGGGCCGCGCGGTAGAAGGCCGCCGCCGGCTTGCCGGTGACCACCGCCTCCACCCCGGCGGCATACTCCAGTCCCTTGACGAAGGGGCCGACGTCCAACAGCAGCCGCTCACCCGCCTGCCAGTAGCGGGTCAGGCCCAGGGCCACCAGCGGCGGCCGCGACGGCGCCATCAACAGACGGAAGGCGCGGTTGAGGGTGGCGAAATCCCAGGCCTCGCCCAGGTCGCCGAGCACCACCGCGGCGGCGCCCTCGTGATCCGGCGCCAGCTGGGCGAAGGCGGCGAAATCGGCGCGGGTCGCCTCCGGCACGAACAGCGCCAGGGGACCGGCCGCATGCTCCGCCAGCCAGCGGGCGGCGGCCACCGGCGGGGTGAGCAGGTGTTCGGCGTCGGTATGCACGCCGAAGCCGGCGAGCTTGTCCACCAGCGCGGCACGCGGCCGCGAGGTGGTATTGGTCAGGAACAGGTGGGGAATGCCACCCTGCTGCACCCAGCGGACCGCCTCCGCGGCCCCCGCCAGCGCATGCTCGCCCTGATAGAGCACGCCATCGAGATCGAACAGAATCGCCCGCATCGCGCCACACGCCCGGCTGTTTGTTGCAGTCTAGTCTATGCTCTCAGACCGGTGGCAGGAGGGTTGCGGCCATGCACATCGACGACTACTGCTTCGGCGACATCGACATCCAGGGACGGCACTACGACAGCGACGTGATCGTCACCCCGGAGACGGTGATCGACGGCTGGTGGCGTCAACACGGCCACCGGCTGGGCACCGACGACCTCGACCCGGCCCTGGCCGCGGACCCGGAGGTGCTGGTGGTAGGCACCGGCTTCCACGGCCGCATGGCGGTGCCGGCGGCGACCCGTGAGGCCCTGGCCGCGCGAGGCATCACCCTGGTCTGCGCCCGCACCGGCGAGGCCGTGCAGCGCTTCAACCGGTTGCAGCATGGGGGCGCCAGGGTGGTGGCCGCCCTGCACCTTACCTGCTAGGAGGGTACTGCGCCGTAATTGCTGAAAGGGCCATCAATTACGCCGCAGTACACCAGTGCGCTCCAGCAGCCACAGGGTCGCCCCGCCGCTTCGCCCCTGACGAAACTCCTCCACGCTCCACTCCCCTGGCGGCAAGGCCGCGAGCCAGGCCGCCACCGCCTGCGCCTCGGCCTTGCCGCCGGCGTGTCCCGTGTAGACCATGACGCTGATCCGGCCGCCCGGCAGCAGCCTTCCGGCCGCCGCCGCAAGGGCCGGCACGGTGGTCTCGGGACGCGTGGTCACGCCGTGGTCGCCGTGAGGCAGGAAGCCCAGATTGAAGGTCGCCGCCCGCAGCCGGAGCGCCGCCGGCAGGCGCTCCGCCAGGGTCTCGTGGCCCGCCAGGTGCAGGCTCACGCAGCCCTGCAGGCCATGCTCGGCCAGCCGCCGCGCAGCCGCCTCCAGGGCCCGCGGCTGGATATCGAAGGCGTGCACCTGGCCGCCGGGGCCCACCCGCCGCGCCAGGAACAGGGTGTCGTAACCGTTGCCGGCGGTGGCGTCGAGGGCGACGTCGCCCTCCCCCAGCGCCTCCGCCAGGGCCGCGTGGGCGCGTTCGCTGAGGGTCCCGTGGCGGGCCGGACGCGGGCGGAAGCGGACGATGTCCGCGGCGGCCGGCAGCGGTGCCCCGTGCAGCAGATGCTCGGCCATGCGCGCGGCGTGCCAGGGGATCAGCAGGCTGCCCTTGGAACCGAAGCCGTTGAACAGGGCCAGGGCCGGGTGTTCGGGATGGCGGCCGAGCAGCGGCCGGCGGTCCGCGCTGGCCGGCCGTACCCCGGCACGCTGGGCCTCGACGCGGCAGCGGGGGGATGGATCGAGCAGCCCCGGGAGGGTGGCCAGCAGGCTTTCGCGGGCCCCGGCGGTGGGCGTCTCGTCGAGCACGCGGTTTTCATAGGTGGCCCCGAGACGCAGCCGGCCGCCGCCCAGGGGTACCAGCCAGCGGCCGGCATTGATGATCGCCTCGGGCAGCGGTTCGGCGCTCGCCAGGGTTAGGATTTCGCCCTTCACCGGGCGCAGGGGCAGGTGGCCGAACCAGGGGTTGTCGAGGGCACGCCAGCCCTCGCAGAAGACCACCCAGCGCGTCACCAGCCCGCGCCAGCGCACCCCCTCCTCCGCCGGTTCCAGCTCGCCGTAGTCCAGACGCCGGCGATGCACCAGGCCGAGGGCGGCGAAATGGTCGCCCAGGGTGTCGAGCAGGGCGTTGGTGTCGAGAAAGCCCGCATGCTGCTGGCGCAGACCGCCGCGGGGGGCGACGATCCCGGGAGGCAGTGCCGCCGGCTCCAGATAGGGGCGGTAGGCGGGCTCAAGGCGACGCTTCTCCCAGGCCCGCTGCTCGGCAGCCGTGCGCAACAGGCGCAGCATGGGCCGCGGGTGGAACAGCCGCCGGCCGAAGCGGGCCTCCAGCCCCTGATAGCGGGCCCGGGCCGCCGCCAGCAGGACCGCGGCGTCCGCCTCCAGGGTCAGGTGGCGGCCGGTTACCGGGTTGATCAGGCCGGCCGCCGTGCGTGAGGTGGCCGCCTCGCCGCCGTCCACCACCTGTACCCGCACGCCCCGCTCCAGCAGCTCCCAGGCCAGCAGGCTGCCGGCCAGGCCCTGGCCGACCACCAGCACGTCGATGGCGGTATCGCTGCCGCTCACCGACGCCCGCTCAGAGTCGCCGCCCCCACACCGCCCAGAACGGGTCGGAGAAGGGCTGGCTGCCGGCGTACGCGTCGTCCTCGGGGCGCCAGCGGCCACGCAGGGAGTAGGTCTCGAGCTCGCCGAACAGGCCGTCACGGAGGAGATAGTCCAGCACCAGCGCCGGGCGCTCGAACTCGTGCAACTGGCCCCAGAGAGCGATCGCCTTGGGCGGGAACCAGCGGTTGGAAAAGCTGACTGCGAAGAGCCCGCCCGGCCTCAGCACCCGCGCCACCTCGACGAAGACCTCGAACGGCCGCACCAGGTACTCCACCGAGAGGGAACAGACCACGGCGTCGAAAGCGGCGTCGGCGAAGGGCAGCCGCGGCTCGGCATTGAGGTCGTGGACCAGCCGCTCATTCAGGCGCGGGTTGAGGGCCAGCTCCTCGGCATTCATGCCGAGCCCGGTGACCTGCAGGTCGGGCAGCTCCGGCAGGTGGGACTGGCAGCCGCTCATCAGGTCGAGCACCCGGGCGCCGGGTGCCAGCAGGCCCCCGTAGAGGTCGGCGATCGCGGCGCTGGCCGCGGCATCCACGTGGGGCAGGGTGCGTGTGATGGAGTAGAAGACCCCGTCGGGCTGCCCGTCCAGGCGGGCAAAGGGGTCGCCGGCAAACCAGTCGGCCGGCCATTCGGCGTCCCGCCCCTGCATCCCGGGCCCGCCGCCGGCCACGGTCTCGAGCCAGTCCTGGCAGCGCCCGCCCTTGTCCAGGCCGGCCCGCTCCTCCGCACCGAGCAGGGTCGCCGCCAGGCGCATCGGGCGGGTGGCCAGGGGGTGGTTGAGATCGAAGGTGAGCTGCTCCCCGGCCACCTCGAGGCAGCGCGCCGGGCGCTTGTCACCACGGAAATAGCCGTCCAGCCCCTCCAGCATGCCGATGGGGTAGTAGCGCCCCTGGCGTGGTGCCACCCGCTGCCCCGGGGCGTACTCGCCGTTGAACTGGTTCGGGCGGATCTGCACCACCCGCCCCTTCTCGGCGGCGGGAATCGAATCGCCCGCCTCCACCGCACACTCGACCTGCGCGCCGGGAGCCGCCTGCTCCAGGGACTCCATCCCCGGCGGCAGCAGGTCGCGCCAGAAATTGACGCTCGGGGCGTGATAGACGTCGCTGTGGCGTGCGAGACCGCTCTGCCACGACAGGCGGAACTCGACCTGGGCGATGCGGGTGGCCATGGTTCATCTCCGGTATTCGCTGCGAGGGGCGCAGTATACCGGTCGTGGAGGCGCAAAAACTCATGAGCGAACAGGGGGAAACCCCAACCGGCAAAGGGTGCCAGGAGGGAACCAAAGGGCGCCCGCTATCGTTTTTTGTGACAGGTGTCTCATACGGCCCCGCCGAGGGGGGTCTATGTTTCCTGAGCATCGTGGTCACAACTTCAGAGGACGAAGCCATGATCGAAATCGCCTTCATCTGCGCCGCCGTTGCCGCCGTGGTCATTGGTTCGCTGCTGGACCAGGATCTGGGCCGCTCCTGAGCGCTCTCCACAGCGAGACTCCAACCCGTCCGTACCAACCCGGCGCCTGCAGGCGGGCGCCGGCGGGTGCGTGTGTCCGTCAGGCGCCGGTCAGGGCATCCAAGCCGGAAATGAGCCGTTCGAACTCCTCCGCCGGCAGCGGCTTGGCGTAGAGAAAGCCCTGGGCGTAGTCGCAGCCGAAGCGCCCGAGCAGATCGCGCTGGGCCCCGGTCTCCACCCCCTCGGCGATGGTCTTGATGCCCAGCTTGCGGGCCATCACGATGATCGCCTCGACCAGCGCCGTGTTGGCCACGTCCTCCTCGAGGTCGGAGATGAACGAGCGGTCGATCTTCAGGTAGTCGATGTCGAACTGGCGCAGGTAGGAGAGGGCGGAAAAGCCGGTGCCGAAATCGTCGATGGAGACCTCGATGCCGGCGTTGCGGAACTCCAGCAGGCGCTGCCGGATCCGCGGCGAGGTGCTGAGCAGCGAACCCTCGGTGATCTCGACCGTGATGCTGTTGCCGGGCAGGCCGCGCTCCGCCAGCTGCTCGGCCCAGCTCGGGTCACACGGGCGCTCGAACTGCAGCGGCGACTTGTTCACGCTGACCTGGACCGTGCGCCCGTACTCCCGGCACCAGCGCTCGACGCTGGCGACCGCCTGGCGGAACACCCACTCGCCGATCTCGTGGATCAGCCCCGCCTCCTCGGCCAGGGGGATGAAGAGCATGGGCGAAACCATTCCGCGCTCGGGGTGCAGCCAGCGCAGCAGGGCCTCGGCCTTGACGATCTCGCCGCTGGCGAGGTCGACGATGGGCTGGTAGTAGACCCGGAACTGGTCGCCGGCCAGAGCATGGCGCAGGTCATGGGTCAGCGCCATCTTCTCGCGCGCCTCCTCCTGCATGGAGGCGGTGAAATAGCCGAGGCGGTTGCGCCCCGCCTCCTTGGCCGCATACAGGGCCTGGTCGGCATGGCGCAGCAGCCCCTCGAGGTCCTGGGCATCCTCCGGAAAGAGGGTGATGCCGACACTCGCCGTGACGTAGCCGTAATCGCTGCCGGTAAGGCCGTAGGGCCTGCCCAGTTCGTCGATGATGGCCTGGGCCACCCCCTCCAGATGCAGGCCGCTGCCGACACCGGGCAACAGCACCATGAACTCGTCGCCGCCCAGGCGCGCAACGGTACCGGTGTCGCGCACGCGGCCGACGATGCGCTGCGATGCCTGCAGCAGCAGGGCGTCGCCCATAGCGTGACCGAAGCGGTCGTTGACCGCCTTGAAACGATCCAGGTCGATGAACAGCAGCGCCAGGGGCGTGCCGGCGCGCTGGGCCGCCTTCAGCTCCTGCGCCAGCCGCTCCTGCAGCAGGTGGCGGTTGGGCAGGCCGGTCAGGGCGTCGAAATTGGCCTGACGCCAGATCAGACCCTCCGTGCGCTTGCGCTCGGTGATGTCCGAAAATACCGACACGTGCCGGGCGGGCCGACCGCGGGCGTCGCGCAGGACGTTGATGGTGAGCCACTTCACGTGGACCGCGCCGTCCTTGCGCCGGTCCCAGATCTCGCCCTCCCAGTGCCCTTCGGTCTTCAGCGCGTGCCACATGGTGGCGTAGAAGGCCTCGTCGTGCCGGCCGGAGGCGAAGACCCTCGGGTTCTCGCCGCGCAGCTCGTCGAAGGTGTAGCCGGTGAGCCGGGTGACGGCGGGATTGATGGAGATGATCCGGTTCTCGGCATCGGTGATGACCACCGCCTGATCCATGGTCTCGAACACGGTGGAGGCCAGTTCCAGGCGGTTCTCCTGCTCCACCTTCTGCCCGATGTCCTCGATGAAGACGAAGAAGCGCCCGCCCTGGAGTTCGGAAAAGGTGGTGACAATCTCCACCGGCCAGACCGTGCCGTCCTTGCGCCGGTGGGCACTGCGGAAACGGTCGTAGCCGTCCCGGGTCAGCCGCTCGATGTGGGCCGTGGTCTGCGCGGGCCGCTCCATCGCCTCCACGTCGGCAATCCGCATCTGCAGCAGTTCGGCCCGGCTGTAGCCGGAGAGGGAGACGTAGGCGTCGTTGACGTCCAGAAAACGGCCCTGGAGATCGGTCACCCAGAACCCGAGGGCAGGGGTATTGATGACCGCCTGATAGACGTCGACGCTCTCGTGCAGGCTCTCCTCCAGCGCCTTGCGCCGGCCGATGTCGCGCACGATGCTGAAAAAGACCACCTTGCCCCGCACTTCTGCGGCCCGCGAGCTGAGCTCGACATGCATCACCGAGCCGTCCTTGCGCCGATGGGCGGTCTCGAAGGTGGCCTCGCCGGCAACACCGATCTCCGCCAGGCGCCCCTTCACCTTGGCGGCAAAGACGGGAATGTCGAGCTCGGCGATGGTCATGGCCAGCAGCTCCTCCCGCTCGTAGCCGAGACGCTGCTGGAACACCGGATTGAAGTCGAGGATGCGCCCCCGGTCGTCGACCACCAGAACGCCGTCGGTCATGGCGTCGAACAGCGCGCGACGCACGTCGCCGATGGAGTCCAGCTGGAGGAATTTCGTACGGTCGATCAAACTACGGATCCCGCGCCCCGCCGATGTCCCGCCACGATAGGGCGGGCGCCGGCCGGGCGCAAGGGACGGCGAGGGACAATAGTGGGTTCACCCCATGGCGAAACGGTGGGGCTCGACCCTCCATTCGCGGCCGTCCAGTTCCAGCAGCAGGCAGGAGGGCCCGCCGAAGGTGCGCGCCCGCCCGGCGGCACCGGGATTGAGGATCCAGGGCCCGGCGCTGCGGTCCACCTCCAGGCGGTGGCTGTGCCCCACCACCACCGCCCGCGCCCCGGGGTAGCGCAGGCGCAGGCGCTGGTGGCGCTGCGATGCCGGGTTCAGCCGGTGGCCGTGCAGCACCACCAGACGCCCGCCCGGAAGCTCCAGCGCCGCCTCGTCGGGCAGTCCCTGCAGGGTCGACCGCTCCTCCGTCGGCCACTTCGCCGGCACGTCGTTGTTGCCGCGCACCGCGACCACCTCGCGGCGCGGGGCCAGTGCCGCCAACACCGTGGTGTTGCCCACGTCGCCGGCGTGCACCACCCAGTCGCAGTCACGCGCCAGGGCGGCGATCCGCGGATCGAGGGTGCCGTGGGTATCGGAAATGATGAGGATCCGCTGGTGGCGCTGCATGAGATTCATGATAGCGGGCCAGTAACTGCGGAGCAGTACACTAAACTCTGCCGCCATGGACCGGAACCAGCGCTTCGTCACCCTCGCCGACGGCCGCCGACTCTGTCTGGCCGAGTACGGCGAGCCCAACGGAAGGCCCCTGCTCTACCTCCACGGCCTGCCGGGTTCACGCCTCGAGCCCGCCATCGCCGACGCGGCGGCAAGCCACCACGGGCTGCGCCTGGTCGCCTTCGACCGCCCCGGCTTCGGCCGCTCCGACCCCCGGCCGGGACGCGACCTGGAGGAGGGCGCCGCCGACACCCTGGCTGTGGCCGACGCCCTCGGGCTCGACCGCTTCGGCCTGCTCGGGATCTCCGGCGGCGCGCCCCATGCCATCGCCTGTGCCGCCGCCGCGCCGCGGCGGGCGGCCCTGCTCGGCCTGGTGAGCGGTCTGGGCCCCTACCGCTCCGCGGCGCTCAACCCCACCCTGCGCCTGGCCCGGCTGGCCGGCCGCCATCCATGGCCGTTCCGTCACCCCTGCCGTCTGGCGGCGGCCACCGTCCGGGGCAGGCCCGGCGCCTTCCTGCGCGGTGCCGGACATCTGCTGTCGCCCGTCGACCGGCACTGCCTCGCCGAGCCCACGGTCAACGCCGCCCTCGCCGCCTCCCTGGCGGAGGCACTGCGCCAGGGCTGCCGCGGGCTGTTCGAGGAGTTGGTGCTGCTGGCCCGGCCGTGGGCCACCGACTTCAGCGCGGTCCGGGCCACGGTGCACCTCTGGCACGGCGGCGACGACCGCCTGGTACCGCCGGCCATGGGCCGCTGGCTGGCCAATGCCCTGCCGGGATGCCGGGGCGAGTTGGTGCCGGGCGAGGGCCACTTCTCCCTGCCAATGCTGGGGCTGGAGCCGATACTCGCGGCCCTGGCGGGTGAGTTGTGAAGGCAGAAGGAGCGTGGTGCCGGGGGGCTGGTCGTCAAGCCGGCGTCAGGCGGCCATCGCCTCCACCACGGCACACCAGGCGGCGGCCAGGTTGGCGCGGTCGTAGCCGCCGCCGCCCAGGGCCAGCATGCGCCCGTCGCAGAGGCGGTCGGC
>CAZMMH010000039.1:7068-11861 GCA_964567315.1 uncultured Gammaproteobacteria bacterium | reverse complement strand
GTTGCCGCTGGTGGCCTCGATCAGGGTGTCGCCGGGATGGATCTCGCCGCGCGCCTCCGCGTGCCGGATCATGCTCATGGCCGGCCGATCCTTGACCGAACCGGCCGGGTTGTTGCCTTCCAGTTTGACCAGTACCGTAGAGGTCGTGCCCTCGGTGAGCCGCTGCAGGCGTACCAGCGGGGTATTGCCGATGAAGGATTCAATGGTCGGGAATGTCATGGTGTTGTTATCGCCGTTGGCACATTGGGATAGAATTCATCTTCACACAGCCGCGTCGGGATGAGAACACCTCACTAGCGTACTGCGCCGTGTCGAAGGAGTGGACGAAGGAGTGGACACCCAGATGCGAAAGTCGATTGGCGCCCTTGCCCTGCTGCTGATCTTCGCCCCCTCCCTGTGGGCCGCCCAATACGGCCTCGACATGGCGATCCCCTCCGAAGAAGACCTGATGGGCGACCTGCCGGTGGTACTCTCCGCCAGCCGCCTGATCCAGCCCCTCGACGAGGCACCGGTGGCTACCACGGTCATCGACCGGAAGATGATCGAGGCCTCGGGGGCCCAGAACATCCCCGAACTGCTGCGCATGGTGCCGGGCTTTCAGGTCCGCTACGAAAACGGCCACGACATCTCGGTCACCTATCACGGCATGGCCGGCGCCTACTCGCGGCGCTTACAGGTGCTGATCGACGGCCGTTCGGTCTACATCCCGACCACCGGCGGGGTGCCCTGGAACGACCTGCCCGTGGCGATGGAGGACATCGAGCGGATCGAGGTGGTCCGCGGCCCCAACGCCGCCAGCTACGGCGCCAACGCCTTCCTCGGGGTGATCAACATCATCACCCAGCACGCCGCGGAACAGCACGGCGAGACGGTGGCCTATACCACCAGCGACGACGGCTATCACCGCCTGTTCGCCCGCCACAACGGCACCACCGGCGATCTCGACTACCGGGTGAGCCTCGCCTACCAGAACGACGACGGCTTCTCCTCGCGCAACGACTCCAGCAAGACCTTCCTCGGTTCGTTGCGTGCCGATTACCGCGCCAGTGCCGCCGACATGTTGCTGGGGGAAGTGGGCTGGAATTTTGGGCCGCGGGAGGTGGGCAAGGGCGACCCCTCCGACCCCCAGCGCAACCAGCAGGTAACCAGCCTGTTTCAGCATCTGCGCTGGACCCACCTGTTCGGCCCCGAGCAGGAGCTGCGGCTGCAGTTTTCCCATCACACCCATACCACCGACGACCAATACGAGGTCGGGCCCATATCCCTTAACCCGGGCCCTCCGTATTTCGGCCACGCCAACGCCGACATCTTCGACGAGCGCTACGATTTCGAGGCCCAGCACACCATCAGCCCGCTCGAGTCGATGCGTCTGGTCTGGGGCCTCAACCTGCGCCTCGACCGGGCGCGCGCCCCCGGCCTGCTCGGCACCCCCAAGACCCTCGACAACCACCTCTACCGCGCCTTCGCCAACGTCGAACTGCGCCCCATCGAGCGCCTGCTGTTCAATTTCGGCGGCCTCTACGAACACAACGACATCACCAGCGACACCTTCTCGCCGCGGGCCGCCGTCAACCTGCATGTCACCCCGCAGCAGACCCTGCGTTACAGCTGGTCGCGGGCGACCCGTACGCCGGTGCTCTACGAGGACCGGGCGAACACCAGCCTGACCCTCGCCCCGGAAAGCGGCCCATATCCCACCTTCACCCAGGTTTTCTTCCATGCCAGCGGAGGCCTCAAGCCCGAGCGCATCACCGCGCAGGAGATCGGCTACATCGGCGATTTCAAGGACCTCGGGCTGCTGCTGAACCTGAAGCTCTACCACGATACCTTGCGTGACATCATCAGCCCGTTCTATGCCGGCAGCTACACCGATTTCGCCAACCTGGACCGCGCCGTGATCGAAGGCTTCGAGGGCAGCGCCACCCTGCGCCCGGGCCGCCACACCCGCCTGATCGGAACCTTCGCCCATACCGCCATTCACTCGCCGCCCAGCGCCTCCAGCAACGACTACAGCGATACCGCCGCGCACAACAGCTACGGCCTGCACCTCATCCACACCTTCCCGCATGGCGTACTCCTCGGCACCCACTACTACTTCGAAGACAAGCTGTTCAACCTCTCCAGCGACCAGGTGACCGGCCCGAACCGCCGGCTCGACCTGAAGCTCGAATACAAGGACGAAGGGGAACACAGCAGGGCCAACGTCGCGCTGGTGGTACAGAACGCGCTGGACGCGCCGGTCGAGGAGGTCCGCACCACTCAGCTTTACGACCGGCGCATCTATCTCCAGGTAGGCCTGAGCCTGAACTGAATGGCAGTAACCGGGATTCTTCACCGCATGGCAGCGAAATTTCCACGGTTCGGGCGGGCTTCCGCGCAGCGACCGCTGCTCGGTTTCATCCTCGCCTGCCTGCTGCTGCCGTGGAGCGTCGCGGCGGCCGAGTTGTCGATCACGATCATCCGCGACCCCCAATCCACCCTGCAGCAGCGGATGATCGACACCCTGACCCACGCCCTGGGCAACGCCCCCGGCATCCACCTGCAGGTGCTCAACGCCGATGCCAAACCCAGCGGCACCGCCCACAACGGGGTCGACCTCTATCTCTGCCTGGGCACCAAGGCCACGGCCCAAGGCATCCTGCTCTCCCAGGAAACACCCATCCTGAGCGTGTTCGTGCCCAAGCTCGCCTTCCGCAGCTTCGAGACCCTGGAAGGGGCGATCAGCGGCCGCGCGCGCCAGGTATCGGCGATCTACATCGACCAGCCGTTCAGCCGCCAGATCGCCCTGGCCGAGGCGCTCGACGACCGCCGTCAGCGCATCGGCGCCCTGCTGAGCGCCGACATGCCGAGCGAGGAGTCGGCCTTCCGTGCCGCCGCCGAGCACGCCCACGTCCCCTACAGCGTGCTCACGGTGAAGGGCGAGGACGAACTGTTTTCCAAGCTCAATGCGCTGCTCGACGACATCGACGTGCTGATCACCGTGCCCGACCTGCGCATCTACAACCGGCGTACGATCAAGGCGATCCTGCTCAGCGCCTATCGCCGCCACGTGCCCCTGATCGGCTTTTCCGAGGCCTACGTCAAGGCCGGCGCGATCGCCGCCGTCTACAGCACCCCGGAGCAGATCGCGCGCCAGGCCGCCGAGATCATCCTCGGTCTGTCCAAACGCCGCCCGCTGATCCTGCCGCCGCCCAGTTACCCCAAGTACTTCAGCGTCGCCACCAACCGTCAGGTCGCCCGTTCCCTCGACTTCCGCCTCCCCAGCGACGCCGCCCTCATGCGCCGTCTCGGTAATGGAGGTGACCGGCCATGAGACAGAGCGGGATCAAGAACAAGGTTCTGTGGATCTCCCTGGCGCCGGTGATCGTGGTCTCCCTGCTCCTCGGGGCCTGGATGATCCGGACTCAGATCAGCCAGCTGGAAGGCAGCCTGCAGGAGCGGGCCCACTCCATCGCCCACAACCTCGCCCCGGCCAGCGAATACGGCGTGGTCTCGGGCAACACCAAAATTCTGCAGGCCCTGGTGAAGACCACCCTCAACGAGCCCGACGTGGCCAAGGTGACCATCTACGACGGCGAGCACCGGGCCCTGGTGGAGAGTACGAACCCGCGCCACGCCGCCGGCGCCCGAATGCCGCGGCTCGCCTACGAATACCCCATCTACCTCAACTCGGTGGCGGTCAGCGACTACGAGCAGGAGCGCGCGCCCAGCGGACATGAGATTCTCGGCTGGGTGAGGGTGGAGCTGTCACGCGCCTCCACCGCGCAGCACAAGCGCGAAGGCCTGATCAGCGTCGCTCTGCTCACCCTTGCCGCCCTGGGCCTGGCGGGCGTGATCGCAATCCGCATCGGCAAGGGCGTCTCCGGGCCGATCATCGAGCTGACCCGGGCGGTCGAGGAGATCGGGCGCGGCCGGCTCGATACCTATGTTTCGGTGCCCACCGACGGTGAGCTGCGCACCCTGCGCGACGGCATCAACACCATGGCCCGCTCCCTCGACCGCTACCGCCATGCCCAACAGCAGGAGATCGAACGCGCCACCCGCAGCCTGACCCTGGCCCTGAGCGAACTGGAACAGCGCAACGCCGAGCTGGACAAGGCGCGCGCCGAGGCCCTGCAGGCGAGCCGGATCAAGTCGGAGTTCCTCGCCAACATGAGCCACGAGCTGCGTACCCCCCTGAACGGCATCGCCGGCTTTGCCGACGCCCTCCGCCACACCCCCCTCAGCCACGAACAGGCGGACATGCTCGATACCATCGGCAAGTCCTCCAATACCCTGATCCACCTGATCAACGACATTCTTGACTTCTCCAAGATCGAGGCCGGCAAGCTGGAGATCGAACACATCCCCTACAACCTCGGCGAGGCCATCGACGACACCCTGGTGATGCTCGCCCCGAGCGCCTACCAGAAGGGACTGGAGCTGGCCTGCAGCATCGACCCCAGCCTGCCGGAACTGCTGTTTGGGGATCCGCTGCGGGTCAAACAGGTGTTGAACAACCTGCTCAGCAACGCGATCAAGTTCACCACCATGGGCCACGTGGCGGTGGCCTGCGGCGTCGATCGCGCGGCCGGCCTGTTGCGGCTCAGCGTCGCCGACACCGGCATCGGCCTCTCCGAGGAGGAGATCCGCCGCCTGTTCCAGGTCTTCAGCCAGGCGGATTCCTCTTCCAAGCGCGCAAAGGCCGGCACCGGCCTCGGCTTGTCGATCTCGCGCCAGATCGTCGAGGCGATGGGCGGCACGATCGGTTTCGTGTCCGATCCGGACAAAGCTACGACCTTCTGGTTCACGCT
>CAZMMH010000039.1:0-7058 GCA_964567315.1 uncultured Gammaproteobacteria bacterium | reverse complement strand
CCAGGCCGACTCGTCGATCACCCGGGAATACGGCGGCACCGGCCTCGGCCTCGCGGTCAGCAAGCAGCTGGTCTCGCTGATGGGCGGCAACATCGGCGTCGACAGCCGCAAGGGGACCGGTGCCTGCTTCTTCGTCGAACTGCCGCTGGAAGTGGAGGGCGCCGACCAGCCCCCGGCACCGGCCCTCGCCGGCTTCCACGTTCTGGTCTGGTCGCCGCACCTGGAGACCCGCACCGCGCTCGCCATGCAGTTGCGACGCCTTGGCGCCACGGCCAACGTGGTGAGAGAGACCGCGGCGGTCGCCGCCGCCGGCGGCGAGCACGATGCCATCCTGCTGGCCTGCCCCACCTGCAACGAACTCAAACCTTCGTTGCAGGAACTGCTGGCCGAGGCGAGCGCCGGCAAGGGACCTCCGATCCTGCTGCAGACCTACGGCGTCCCCGCAGACACCCTGAACATGTTCATCAGCGGCCCGCGGGTCCTCTCGGTCCGGGGCTTCCAGCGCACCGCGGCCCTGGCCGCCAGCCTGCTGTCGCTGATCGTTCCCGGCAGCGGACCAGCGAGCGCCGCCGCGCCCCCTGCCGCAGACCGCAGCGGCACGGCCGCGCTGTCGCCGCTGCGCCTGCTGCTGGCCGACGACAACGCCATCAACCGCAAACTGGTCAAGACCCTGCTGGCCGGGGCCGCGGTCGAAATCGTCGAGGCCGCCGACGGCGAACAGGCCCTGGCCGCCGTTAGCGCCGAGCGCTTCGACCTGATCTTTCTCGACGTGCACATGCCCGGCATGAGCGGCATCGATGTCACGGCGCGCCTGCGCCGGGAGGAGACACCCAACCACGCCACCCCGGTGATCGCCCTGACCGCCGACGCCCTGCCCAGCACCCGCAGCCATTGCCTGGCGGCCGGCTTCAACGACGTGGTGGTGAAACCGATCGACAGCCAGGGTCTCTGGCGGGTGGTGCGCCATTGGACCGGGAGCGACGCAGGGCCTCCGGCCGCGGCCGAACCGGCGCCGCCGGCAGCAGCGGAGAATGCCGCCGACGGAATGTCTCTGTACGACCACGCCGCCGCCGTGCACAAGTCGGGCGGACGCCCGGAGCTCGCCGTCGATCTGCTGAAGATGCTGCTGGACGAGTTGCCCGAGCAGGGCCAGGCGTTGGACACCGCGGTGAGCGCCGGCGACGCGGAACGGGTGCGCCAGCAGGTCCATCGCCTGCACGGCTCGGCGGTCTACTGCTGCACCCCGGCCCTGGCCCACAGCAGCGGGCAACTGGAAAGCGCCGCCCGGCGCAGGGATTGGGACGCCATCAGCGAATGGCATGCCGTATTGCGCCAGGACGTCGCCGACCTGCTTGATGCAGGCCTCGACGGCCTGCTCCAGCCGCCGGCCTAGACGCGGCGGGCCTCGAGCATCTGCCGCTTCATCTCGGCCACCGCCGGCCGCAGGCCCTCGAACAGGGCCCGGGCGACGATGGCGTGGCCGATGTTCAGCTCCCGCACCTCGGGCATGGCGGCAATCGCCTGCACGTTGTGGTAGTTGAGGCCGTGCCCGGCGTTCACCTGCAGGCCGAGGCCGCACCCGAGTTCCACCGCCTGCCGGATGCGCTCCAGCTCCACCGCCCGCGCGGCAACGCTGTCGGCGTCGGCATAGTGCCCGGTATGCAGCTCAATCACCGGTGCCCCCACCGAGGCCGCGGCCGCCACCTGGGCCGGATCGGCATCGATGAACAACGACACCCGTACCCCCGCCGCGGCCAGCCGGGCGCAGGCGTCGCGCAGGCGCAGCTGCTGCCCGGCAACCTCCAAACCGCCCTCGGTGGTCAGCTCGGCGCGCCGCTCGGGCACCAGGCAGCAGTCGGCCGGACGCACCCGCTCGGCGATCGCCAGCATATCGTCGGTAACCGCCATCTCCAGGTTCATGCGGGTCTGCAGGGTCTCCCCCAGCAGGCGCACGTCGCGCTCCTGGATGTGCCGCCGGTCCTCGCGCAGATGCACGGTGATGCTGTCGGCGCCGGCCTGCTCGGCGGCGAAGGCCGCCTGCACCGGGTCCGGATAACGGGTACCGCGCGCCTGGCGCAGGGTCGCCACGTGGTCGATGTTCACCCCGAGCAGGATTGCGGCGCCCGCCTGTTGCTCTGCTTGACTCATTTCATCCCCACCGATCGTATCTGCATCCGGAACAGGTCGCGGCTCTTCAGCCGCCGCCCGCCGAGGGCGCGCGCCAGGGCCTCGCGCATAATGATCTTGGCCGCATTCAGCACCGCGCGCTCCTCGAAGCGCCCGGCCTGGATCTCCAGCAGAACCCGCCCCGGAAAGACCGTCGGCAGACCCGGTACCGCCGGCCGCACGCCTTCGGCCACATCGACCGCGTAGGTTAACTCGGGCTCCAGCGGACGGCCACTCTCCGCCTCGCAGTCCAGCACCAGGCCGTAGCCGAGCTCCTCCAGCAGCCGCTGCTCGAAACGGCGCAGCGCCATCTCTTCGGCCATCGGCCCGGCGAGGGCCTCAAGCACCTGGCGGTACTCCTCGAACAGCTCCGGATGGGAGTCCTGGCGCGGCAGCAGGTAGAGCAGCAGCTCGTTGACGTAGAGACCGCTGAGCAGCCGCCGCCCGCCCAGCAGCCGCGGCATGCCGGCCGGCTCGGCCCGGGTCAGGGTCGGCAATTCGCCCCGCCCCTTCCAGGTGACCCACAGCGGCTGGAACGGCTGCAGCACCCCGCGCAGACGCGAGCGCGCCGCCCGCGCACCACGGGCCACGGCACCGACCCGGCCGTGTCCCGGCGTCAGCAGTTCGATGGTCAGGCTGGTGTCGCGGAAGGGGCGGGCATGGATCAGGTAGGCGTACTGCGGCTCTTCGCCCATGGCCGGCTCAGCCGTCGTAGCCCAGGCTCTTCAGGGCCCGGTCGTCGTCGGCCCAGCCCTCCTTGACCTTGACCCACAGCTCCAGATGCACCCGCCGGTCGAGCAGGCGGGCGATGTCCAGGCGCGCCTGTTCGCCGACCTCCTTCAGCACCCGGCCGCCCTTGCCGATGACGATGGCCTTCTGGCCGTCGCGCTCGACCCAGATCAGGGCCGAAATGCGCACCGCGCCCGGCTGCTCCTCGTCGAACTTCTCGATCTCCACGCTCAGGGAGTACGGCAGTTCCTGGACCAGGCGGCGGATGAGTTTCTCGCGAATGATCTCGGCGGCGAGGAAACGCACGCTGCGGTCGGTCACCTGCTCGGGATCGAACAGCGGCGGCCCCTCCGGCAGCAGGCCGGCCACCGCCTGATCCAGGGCCTCGACGTTGTTGCCCTTGCGCGCCGACAGCGGCACCACCGCGGCAAAGCCGTAACGGGCGGCGGCCTGCTGCAGCAGCGGCAGCAGGCGGCTCTTGTCCTTGATCGTGTCGACCTTGTTCAGCACCAGCACCACCGGCGTCTGCAGCCCCTCGAACAGGCCCAGGACCCGCTCGTCCTCCTCGGTCCATTCGCGGGCGTCGACCATGAACACCACTACCTGCACGTCGTCGAGCACGCTGCGGGCGGCGCGGTTCATATAGCGGTTGATGGCCCGCTTGGCCTCGTGCACGCCGGGCGTGTCAACGTAGACCGCCTGGTGGGTCGCGGTGGTATGGATGCCAAGCAGGTTGTGCCGGGTGGTCTGCGGGCGCGGCGAGGTGATGGCGATCTTCTGTCCCAGCAGGCGGTTGAGCAGGGTCGACTTGCCCACGTTGGGACGGCCGACAATGGCCACATAGCCGCTGTGAAAGGCCTGGGTCTCGCTCATCGGGCCGCGGCCTCCAGCTGTTGAAGAATGGTTTCCGCCGCGGCCTGCTCGGCGCGCCGGCGGCTGCTGCCGCTGCCCTCCGCCGTCACTTCGAGGGCGGCGACCCGGCAGCGCACGCTGAAGGTCTGTTCATGGGATTTGCCGCTCACCTGGGTCACCTCGTATTCCGGCAGCTCCAGCTGCCGCCCCTGCAGGTACTCCTGCAGCCGGGTCTTGGGATCCTTGAGCACGCTGATCGCGGCGACCTTCTCCAACTCGCCGGCAAACAGCCCGAGAATCACCTCGCGAGTCCGCTCCAGGCCGGCGTCCAGATAGACCGCCGCGAGCACCGCCTCCATGGCGTCGGCGAGGATCGACTGGCGGCGGAAGCCGCCGCTCTTCAGCTCGCCCGAGCCGAGGGCAAGATGCTCGCCCAACTCCAGTTCGCGGGCCAGCCGGGCCAGGGTCTCGCCCTTGACCAGGTGGGCGCGCCTTCGGCTGAGCTCCCCCTCGGTGGCCTTGGGGAAGCGCCGGTACAGCTCCTCGGTGATCACGAAGCCGAGGATCGCATCGCCGAGGAACTCCAGCCGTTCGTTGTGGCGCCCAGCCGCGCTGCGGTGGGTCAGCGCCTGGGCGAGCAGTTCCGCCTGGGCGAACTCATGGCCGAGCCGGCGGCAGAGGCGCGGAAACGCCCCGCTCAAGGCGCCTGCACGGCCATGGACGCGTTGCGGTGGATCTCGACCGTCTTCTTGAACACCGCGTAAACGCCGAAGGGCCCGAGCATCGGCTTGTGCGGCTCGTAGTCGAGCACCACCTCCACCACGGCCCCCTTGCCCGGCTTGATCACGAGCGTGCCCTTGGGCGGATTCTCGTTCATGTTGATGTCGATGCGGCGCTGAATCGCCTGTTCGATCGCCTTGATCCTCATCGTGCTGCCGTCGGCCTCCTTCTTGGTCTCCTGAATGATGGTGTCCAAGGTCGAGTAGGCGAGATACATCGGTACCACGCGCATCGCCAGCAAGGCAAAGAAGGCAATCAGAACCAGGATGGTCATCCAGCCCAGTGCGGTCATCCCACGTTCGCGGCCGAGTTGCTTGTAGTTCTTCATCGTCTGCTCCTCTTCAAAACCGTACCCTAGCGAATCACGTCCCCGATACGACCCAGGTGCAGGCCGCCGCCGTTCCAGTCCCAGCTCATCCAGATGAGAAACGCCTTGCCCACCAGATTGCCCTCGGGCACCGTCCCCCAGTAGCGACTGTCGTTACTGTTGTCGCGATTGTCGCCCATGACGAAATAATGCCCCGGCGGCACCACGAATTCACCCTCCACGGTGGCCTGCCCCGGTTCGATCAGAATCTGGTGCTTGACCCCGTTCAGATTCTCCACCCGCCGGTCGGCCCCGGTCATGGAGCTGCCGCCCCCCTCGCCCACATAGACCCCATCGGGCACCTGCGTCATGGCCTTGCCGTTCACGTAGACGACCTTGTGGTAGTAGGAGATGTGGTCCCCCGGAAGCCCGATCACGCGCTTAATGTAGTCGGTCGAGGGGTCTTTGGGGTAGCGGAAGACCACCACGTCGCCCCGCTTCGGTTCGCCGACCTTGATCACCTTGGTATCCAGCACCGGCAGGCGCAGGCCGTAGGCGAACTTGTTGACCAGGATGAAGTCGCCCACCAGCAGGGTCGGCATCATCGAGCCCGAGGGAATGCGGAACGGCTCGGCGACGAAGGAGCGCAGCAACAACACCACCAGGATGACCGGGAAGAAGGAGCGGGCATACTCCACCAAGACCGGATCGCCGGCCTGCTCGGCGATCGTCTCCTCGTCGGCGCCGGCCTGGCGCAGGCGTTCGGCCTCGGCCCTCCGGCCGCTGGCCCAAAAGGCCCGGTCAACGGCCCAGATAACCCCGGTGATCACCGTCGCCAGGACCAGAATAAGCGGAAAATCGACTGTCATGCGCGCTCCCTTGCCGGTTACTTCTTGCCTACGTGCAGCACCGCGAGGAAGGCCTCCTGAGGCACCTCCACCCGGCCGATCTGCTTCATGCGTTTCTTGCCCGCCTTCTGTTTCTCCAGCAGCTTGCGCTTGCGCGAGACATCGCCGCCGTAGCATTTGGCGAGCACGTTCTTGCGCAGCGCCTTGACGTTGGCGCGGGCAATGATCTGGTTGCCGATGGCGGCCTGGATCGCCACATCGTACATCTGTCTGGGTATCAGCTCGCGCAGCTTCTCCACCAGTTCGCGGCCGCGGTACTGGGCCTGGTCCCGGTGCACGATCATCGACAGGGCGTCCACCCGCTCGCCGTTGATCAGCACGTCCAGCCTGGCCATGGGCGCCGCCTGGAAGCGCTCGAAGGTGTAGTCGAACGAGGCGTAGCCGCGGCTGGCCGACTTCAGCCGGTCGAAGAAATCCAGCACCACCTCGGCCATGGGCAGCTCGTAGCCCAGTCCCACCTGCTTGCCGTGGTAGAGCATCTTCACCTGCACCCCGCGCTTTTCCACGCAGAGGTTGATCACCGCGCCCAGAAACTCCTGCGGCACCAGGATATTGGCGTTGATGATCGGCTCGCGCACCTCGGCGATCAGGTTCACCGGCGGCAGGCTCGACGGGTTGTCGATGGTCAGCACCTCGCCCTTGGTGGTCTCCACCTCGTAGATCACGCTGGGCGCCGTGGTGATCAGGTCGAGGTCGTACTCCCGCTCCAGCCGCTCCTGGATGATTTCCATGTGCAGTACGCCGAGGAAGCCGCAGCGGAAGCCGAAGCCCAGGGCCTGGGAGGTCTCCGGTTCGAAGTGCAGCGCGGCGTCGTTGAGGCGCAGCTTGTGCAGCGCGTCGCGCAGGTCCTCATAGGCCTCCGCGTTGACCGGAAACAGGCCGGCGAAGACCCGCGGCTGCATCGGCTGAAAGCCGGGCAGCGCCTGAGCGGCCGGACGGTCGACGCCGGTCAGGGTGTCACCCACCGGTGCGCCGTCGATCTCCTTGATCCCGGCGATCACGTAACCGACATCACCGGCGCTGAGCACCTGCAGGTCCAGCCGCTTGGGGGTGAAGATGCCCACCTTGTCCACCTGGTGGACGCGGCCGGTGGACATCACCAGCATCTTCGATTTCGGCGTGATGCGTCCGTCGATCACCCGCACCAGGGAAATGACGCCGACGAAGGAGTCGAACCACGAGTCGATGATCAAGGCCTTGAGCGGCGCCTCGGGATCACCCTTCGGCGGAGGAATACGCCGCACCAACTCTTCCAACAGCTCCGGCACCCCGACCCCGGTCTTGCGAAAAGTGGTCAGGCTCATGAACTGCTGTCC
>CAZMMH010000038.1:0-11998 GCA_964567315.1 uncultured Gammaproteobacteria bacterium | reverse complement strand
GCCTGCACCCGCTGCCCCATCCCTCGCCGCTCAACGCCACCTGGTACAAGCGCTTTCCCGACCTGCTCGCCGCGCGCCTGCGCCAGCTCGAGGTCAACCCGGACCATCTGCGCCGGCGCTGAGTGGCGGGGCCGCTCAGGCGGCGCCGTTGCCGGTGTTGAAGCGGGAGACGAAGTCCTGCAGCTGTTCCGCCAGCTGGGCCAGGGTTTCGCTGGCCGCGGCGGTCTGGCCGGCCGCCTCGGTGGTGCGGCTGGTTTCGTGGCTGATGTTGACGATGTTGCGGTTCATCTCGTCGGCCACGGCACTCTGCTCCTCGGCGGCGGTGGCGATCTGGGTGTTGAGGTCGTTGATCTGGGCGACCCGCTCGGCGATGGCAGTGAGTGAGCCGTTGGCGGCGTTCACCTGGCTGGCGCCGTTGCCGGCCTTCTCCACGCTTTCCACCATCACCTTGGCGGCATTCTGGGTGCCGCGCTGGAACTCCTCGATCATGCCGTGAATTTCACCCGTGGCCTGCTGGGTGCGGCTGGCCAGGGTGCGCACCTCGTCGGCGACCACGGCGAAGCCCCGACCCTGCTCGCCGGCGCGCGCCGCCTCGATGGCGGCGTTCAGCGCCAGCAGGTTGGTCTGCACGGCGATGCCGCGGATCACGTCGAGGATGCTGCCGATGCTCACGCTCTTGGTCTCCAGCCCGCGGATCACCTCGGCAGTACGCTCCATCTCCTGCGCCAATTCGGTGATGGTGCGGGTGGTGTTGCCCATGGCCGAGGCCACCTCGGTCACCTCGCGGTTGGCGTCCGTGGCCGACTCGGCGGCGTGGGCGGTGTTGCGCGCCACCTCCTGCACCGTGCTGCTCATTTCATTCATGGCCGAGGCGACCTGCTCGGTCTCCGCCTGTTGGCGCAGCATGCCGCTACGGGTCTCGTCGGTGACCCGGGCCATGCGGCTGGAGGTGCCGGCGACCTCCACGGTGGCCTTGCCGAGCTCGGCGATGGTGCCCTGGAAATTGCCCACCAGGCCATTGAAGGCCGTGGCCGCCTCGGCGATCTCGAGGGTGCCGTAGGAGTCCATTCGCCGGGTGAGGTCGCCGCTGCGGCCCACCGCGTGCATCAGCTCGGCCATCTCCAGCAGTGGTCGCGTGACGCTGCGGGCGAAGCGCAGCAGGACCAGGACCACGAAGACGTTGATGACCAGGGAGAAGCCCAGGGCCAGTCCATCCTTCAGCCTGATCTCGTGGGCCACCTCGGCCGCGGCATTGCTGCGCAGCTCGCCGAACAGGCTCTCGGTCTTGTGCACCGAGTTGCGTAGCTGGCCGCGCAGGCCGTCGTTGGGGCTCAGGCCTTTCTCGCGGTAGCCGGCGACCAGGGCGCGGAAGTCGTCGCGATATTTGGCCAGCAGTTCGCCGGTCGCGCTCTTCTCTTCCGCCGGCAGGGCGGAGGCGGCGAGGTCCTGGGTGAACACCGCGTAGGCGGTCTCGAATTTGTCCAGGTACTTGCCGTCGCTGCGCAGCATGAAATCCTTTTCGTGTCGCCGCAGGGTCAGCATGTCCTTGAGCAGCAGCACGTTGTCGGCGGCCTTGAGGCGCGCCTCGGCCTGGTGCACGGCGTCACGCAGGGCGCCGTAAAGTCCGTCGGTCTCGTTCAGGCCGATCCTTTTTTGCAGGGCAACGAGCTGGTCGAAATCGGCAGCGTAGTTCTTGAGCGCGGCCTCCATTTCGCTGAGGAGCGCGGTGTCCACATCGGCATCGGCCAGGTTCTGCTCCAGCGCCGGGAAGCGGCCGGCGAGCCGCTGGTAGGTGGCGCGGAAGCTTTTGGCGTACTTGGGATCGAGCCGGGCCAGAAAGTCCTTTTCGTGGCGGCGCAGCGTGAGCATGTCCACCTGGGTGTCGGTCACAGCCATCTCCACGTCCTTCAGCCCGGCGACGGAGCCGAGGGAGAAGTGCAGCATCACATTGAGGGTCAGCGTGGCGAAGGCAACGATCAGGATGATCAGGAGAAACTGCTTCTTCAGGCTCATGCGGCCCATCCCCCTATTGGTGTTTGCAGCGGTGCGCCCCTGGTCGCGGAAGGTACCCGGCTTACATTAACAGAGCGTTAATATTCACCCCTCCGCAGCTACTTGCCATCGGCCGCGGCGGTCAGAACTTGAGGGGGCGCCGCGAGGCGGTTCAGGCGATCACCTGGCCGATGTGCTGGCCCATGCGCAGGGGCGCGTCGTGGCGGAGCAGCGCAGGGTCCCACTCGGTGCGGCCGCAGGCGAACAGCAGGATGACGGTCGAGCCCATGTTGAAGCGGCCCATCTCCGCGCCGTGTTCCAGGTGCACGGCCCGTTCGCCGCTGTAGCCTTGGCGCCACGGGCGGGAACCCCGCGGCCCGACCTCGCCGGCCCAGACCGTTTCCGTGCTGGAGACGAAGATCGCCCCCACCTTGACCATCGCCATGGGTCCGGCGGTGGTGTCGAACACGCTCACCACCCGCTCGTTGCGGGCGAACAGCCTGGGGACCGCACGCACGGTGGCGGGGCTTACGCTGAACAGCCGCCCCGGCACATAAATCATCTCCCGCAGGTCGCCGGCCAGGGGCATGTGGATGCGGTGGTAGTCCATGGGTGAGAGGTAGACGTTGAGGAAACTGCCGCCCGCGAACTCGCGAGCCAGCTCCGGGTCGCCGCCGAGCAGTTCCAGCAGGCCGAACTCCTGGCCCTTGGCCTGGAAGATCCGTCCGTCGCGGATGGCGCCGCCCTGGCTCACCCGGCCGTCCACCGGGCTGCAGATCTCCCCCGGGCCGTCGGCCAGCGGCCGGACGCCCGGCTTGAGGGCGCGGGTGAAGAAGGCGTTGAAGTGCTCGTAGGCGGTCAGGTCGGGATCGGCCGCTTCGTCCAGATCGACCCGGAAACGGCCGGCGAACCAGCGAGTGAAAGGGTTTTTCAGCCAAGGTGTGCGAATCCGCGCGAAGCGGTACATCAGCTTCGACAGCAGCATCCCCGGCAGCAGGTGCTGGGGCAGGGCGCGGAGGTAGTCGCCGAACGAGGCGTTGGGGGTGTGGGCGTCGTGGTGCATGGGTCGGAGCTGCAGCCGGAAAGTGGCCATTATCGCACAGCCGTTCGCGCCCATTCCGCCAGTCGATGCGGCGCGCGCAGGGTGACGAACAGGGTCCGAAAGGCAGGCCAGCGCAATGGCGTGAACGGCAACGCCGAGTGGCGGCCGATCGTCGGGTGGCCGCTTTACACTGGCTTTACATGGACTAAACCAGGATATGTCTGTCCGGCCGGGAGTTCGAAGGGAGTGCCCGGTTCCGTCAATCCGTGGGCGCACCGCGGGCAGGTTGGCTGCCTGCCCGTGACGCCGGCGGACGGTCCCGGTTTGCCGCAGGCACGCTCGGGACGGTACAAGGAGGTGGCAAGCAATGACACAGCGACAGATTTCAGGCCTGCTGCTCGCGGCAGCGCTGTTCCTTTTCGGGCGCCTCTCGGCGGCGGCGCCGCCGCCGGGGCAGTTGTTCCCGCCGACCATCCACGGCACCAGCCACGCGCGCGTGGGTCAGGTGATCACCCTGGACTTCACCTACAAGAACCCCAACTGGGCGATCGACCCCGGCCACCTTTGGTATACCGCCGAGGCCTGGGCCTGCGCGCCGGGCTATTCCGAGCCCCCGCCCCAGGGGGAGTTCGACGTGAACATCTCCACCGAGGGTTGGGGCGGCGCGCTGGGGCCGTCGTGCAAGGCCTCCGAACGGGTGCGCCAGCCGATCGAGGGCGCGCATCCCCACCAAAGCCAGGGGCAGACCACGGCACGGCTGATGGGCGGCGTGTGGGGAGAGACGCCGGGACGGGGTGTCTTCTATTACCGCATCCGTCTCGGAACCAGCGATCCGCAGGTGGTGGGGCCTTGGGGGCCCTGGTTCCTGATGACGATCGGGCCGCTTCACTTCAAGGACGCGCCGATCCGGCGGCCCGAAATCATCGGCCCGGCCGAGGGGCGCCTGTTCGTCAATCAGGATTTGCCGCTGCAGCTGAAGTCGGATATCCATCACAACGATTACGCCAACTGGGAGTTCGAACTGCAGTGGCAGCGCGCCGGGTATCACACCAAGGCCAACAACGATGCTTATACGGTGGCCCACGGCGCCCCGGCCAAAAACGGCTGGCCGCGGGTACTGGGCATCACCGATCCCATGAAGCCGTGGGGCGACTCGGCCGTCCCGGCCGAGGTGGCCCAGGGTGCCGGCGTCCAGACGCTCTCGGTGCCCTATGCCGCACTCCGCTCCCACGACGCCTTTTCGAGTTTCGAGTATCGCGTCCGCGCGCGAGAGCACCGCCTGAACCCCGACACCTACGGTACCTGGACGGCATGGCGGAGTTTCATCGTCCAGGAACCCTACCCCTACACCGAGCGGCCGCTATCGAACGCAGCGCTGCAGCCGCTCGGCCAGCTGCAGAAGGCCCAGGCCTCGCAGTTGCACGGCAGCCAGGGCCAGGGGGGCTTTGCGCCGCGGGAAACGGCGCCGGCCATGCATGCTCGCAGCGGCAGCCTCGCCGGTGGCTTTGCTCCACCCACCCCAGGGACCACCGGACTGCACAATCCCCGGCCGATGCCGCTGCCGCCCCGGGTGCGGGTGATTCAGGAAGACGAGACTGTCGACTATTCGTGTGCCCACCTAGCCAATCTGATTACCGTGCATGAGGCCCTCTACAACGACGGCGGGACGCTGGCGGCCGATCACGCCAAGGTCTACGTCAAGGAGGACGGCGGGGCCCATATCCAAAGTGCCGCCGTGGTCGTGCCGCCGCTGGCGCACGATGCCCGGACCTGGGTGACGATTGTCGCGGGCACCCAGCTGGCCAACGCCGGCCAGTTGCCGGGCGTTCACCACATCCCGGTCTACCTCGCGGTGGACGGCAAGCGCGTGGCCTCGTTCCTCACCCTCAGCTTCAACCCGGGCACCTGCAAGCCGCCGGGATTGCGCGTCGCACCACTGCCCCGGTTGAGGGCGAAGCCGGCTCTGCAGCCGGCCCCGCAAGCGGCCCCCGCACGGGAAGCACTGCCCAGGCTCAAGCTGCCGGAACGCTAGCCGGTCCCTGGGGCGCGTCGCTGGCGCGCCCCGGCCGGTACGTCCCGGGATCGGTCTCCCAGCGAGGCCCGCGGCCGTGCCTGCGCGCCCCGCTCGGCCAGATTTATTAGTAAACGCCAATCGTGTGTAAGCATTTTCCTACACACCCTGCCGCCGTTCTCGCTATGCCCTGCCACGCTGCAGCGGCTATACAAAGGGTGCCGAAGGACGCGGAATTGCGGATCCTGGATCCGCGGCATGGATGCACGTACAAGGACCCTTCAGTCGCGCACGGACGCGTTCCCTTTTCTGGGGTTCCGTGGTCGCCATTGCGCTCTGCAGCGCGTTCGAATTCGTGCACGGTGTAACCACTGACGGGATAGAGCGACCATGGCCTGCAACGACTGCCTGATCGACGGAATTGGCGAGCCCGCGCTCTCCATGCTCTGCGAACCGTGCCGCTCCGGCCGTCCCCGCGGTTACGCCATCCTCTTTCCCCGCAACGGTACCCTCTCGCCCTTTGTCGCCGCCGACCAGGACAGCGTGGTCGAGAAGTTGGCCGTCCGCCTCAACCGCTACCGGCACGAGCACGTGCTTGCCCGCTGGCTCGAGGGGGGCGCCCATTACGTCCCCGTTGCCAGCGACTGACCGACCCGCTCGGCGGTTGATCGACTCCACCCCGTCGCTCTAACCCGCGTCTCCGGGGCTTCGCGCCGCGCCGAGGTGGGCGCGCCCCCGCTTGATCAATAACAGCAGTGGGATGGTTGCCAGCAGGGCCACGCCGAAAAGATCGAATACGTGGATCAGTGCCACCATCTGCGACTGGCGGCCGAGCACCTGGCCCAGCAGCTCGGCCCCCAGGGGCGAGTTGTAGGGCAGGTGCAGCTGTGCGAAGTAGTGTTGCACGGCCGGATTGAACGGGTTTATCTGCCCACCCAGGCGGTTCCACTCCTGCTGCGCGAAATGTACCGTCAGGCCGGTGCTGGCGGCGGTGCCGGCGGAGCCGGCGATGGTGCGGATCAGCTGGCGCAGGCCGGCCGCCTCGGCGGTCTGTTCGGGGCGCAGGGTGGCGAAGGCGAGGGTGGTCAGTGGCACGAACACCAGACCCATGCCGAGCCCCTGCAGGATGATCGGCCAGACCAGCCACCAAATGCCCACGTCCAGGTTGTACTCGGTCATCGCCAGGGTGCCGATGGCGGCCAGCAGCACCCCGGCCAGCACCAGCGGGCGCGGGCCGGTACGGTTGAGCAGGCGGCCGGCGAGCTGCATGGTCACCGCCGCGGCAATGCCCCGCGGCGCCAGCACCAGGCCGCTGGTGAGTACCGGCATGTTGAGCAGCGATTCGGTGAACATCGGCTGCAGGGTCAGCACCCCGAACAGGTTGAACATGATCGAGGCGAAGACCAGGTTGGAGACCGAGAAGTTGCGGTCCCGGAACAGGCGCAGGTCGATGACACCGGTGCCGCGTTTTTCGCTCACGTGGAGCAGGAGCAGCAGGTAGCCGAGTCCGCTCAGCGCCGTGGCCGCGACGATTGGGGGCGAGGAGTACCAGCCGTACTGGGTGCCGCGGTCGAGCACGAACTGCATCGCGCCGAGGGCGAGCAACAGGTAGACGAATCCGGTCCAGTCCATGCGGCGCGCCTTGAGCGGCGTCTCGGGCACGTAGAGCCAGCTGCCGATCAGGGCGAGGACACCGATAGGAACGTTGATGAAAAAGGCCCAGCGCCAGCTGGCGACCTGGGTCAGGTAGCCGCCCAGGGTCGGTCCGAGGACCGGCCCGACGATGGCCGCGAGACCGAAGATCGCCATCGCCTTGCCCCGCTCCTGGGGCGCATAGCTCTTGATCATGATCGCCTGCGCCAGTGGCATCAGCGCGGCGCCGGCGATCCCCTGCAGCAGCCGGAACAGCACCACCTGGTCGAGGTTTCCCGACAGACCGGTAAGGCACGAGGTGAGCATGAAGAAGGCGATACTGAACATCAGGTAGCGCCTCTGGCCCAGGCGGTCGGAGAGGTAACCGGTGAGCGGCATGAACACGCCGGAGGCCACCATGTAGCTGGTCAGCACCCAGCTGATCTGGTCCGGGGTGGCCGACAGCGATCCCTCCATGTGGGGCAGCGCGACCACCACGATAGTGGTGTCGACGATCTGCATGATGGCCGCGGTCATCACGGTCCAGGTGATCAGCAGGCGCTTCGACGCCATGCGGGCGTGCCCCTTTTCAGGATTGCCTGAGCGGCTCGGGTGCGGGGAGGGGTGCGGCGTTGGATTCGCCGGAAAGTATAGTTGCGGTGCAGCAGGGGGTGCGGTTGCCTGAGCCGAATCCTCGGGGTGTGTCTATGCCGCTCGGCGGATCTTGTGCAGCTAGGGTTGAAGGGGCGTTAGGAATGGGTCGTTGCGCGATTTTCTTGGCGCCTCTGCGCGAGGCAGGCCCTTCGCCTTCAAGCACTCTTGGCCTCGGGGCCGCCGCGCACGCCGCCGGACCACCAGATGCGGCAGGCACCCTCGTCGGAGACCATGCACGGCCCGACCGGATTGCGCGGCGTGCAGGCGCTGCCGTAGAGGCGGCATTCGTTGGGGTAGATCTTGCCCAGCACCACCTTGGCGCAGTCGCAGCCCGGCGGCATCTGGCCGGCGCGGCGGCGGGCGGTCTCGGCGTAGTCGGGGTAGGTGAGACCGGCATCGTGGGCGGCGTACTGCGCCTTCAGCGCATAGCCCGAAGCGGGAATCACGCCGATGCCGCGCCAGTTGGCATCGACCACGTCGAGGGTATCGTCGAGCATCTTCCTTGCGACCGGGTTGCCGCCGGGGCGGACCACCTCGGGGTAGCAGTTGTCGAGGAAGTGCTTGCCGTCCACGTACTGGCGCAGCACCGAGTAGGTGGCGGCCAGCAGACTTTCGGGGGTGAAGCCGGCCACCGCCGCGGGCAGGCCGTGTTTCTCCACCACGAACTCCCACTCCTCCGGACCCATCACCGTGGCCACGTGGCCGGGGGCGACCAGGGCGTCGAAGCCGGGCTCGCCGGAGTCCAGCAGCATGGCCACCGCCGGCCAGGTGAGGCGGGCGGCCATCAGGAACTGCAGGTTGGCCGGCAGGCCCTGGGCGATCAGGGCGGCCACCGGAGCGGTGGTGGTCTCGAATCCGGCGACGAAGAAGATCACCGTGCGCTCGGGATTCTCGGTGGCGATCTTCAACGCCTCCATGGGCGAGCCGATGGGGCGGATGTCGGCGCCGGCGGCACGGGCCTCGTCGAGGGAGCGGACCTCACCCTTGGGCACGTTCACCGGCACCCGCAGCATGTCGCCGAAGGCGGCCAGGATCACCGGCTCGTGCAGGGCGATCTGGATCGCGCGGTAGAGCTCCTCCTCGGGGCAGACGCAGACCGGGCAGCCGGGGCCGGGGATCAGCTCCACCTGCTCCGGCAGGATGCCGCGCAGGCCGGCCTGGGTGATGGAGCGCTCGTGGCCGCCGCAGACGTTCATCAGCCGGATCTTGGGTGGCAGTTCCAGGGCGCGGATGCGCGCCAGCCAGGTGCGGGCGTCGGCTTGGCTCACCGCGAGTGTCCCTGGGCATGCAGCAGGACGCCGTCGGGTTGCACCGCGGGGGTCAGGGTGCGGAACTGGCGGAGCCGCTCCTTCTGTGCGCCGACCTCGGCGCGCAGCCACTCCAGCCACTCCTGCAGGCCGTCGCCGCTCTTGGCCGAGACCGGAATCACCGGCGCGCTGGAGGCCAGCTCGCGCAGGCAGCGTTCGGCCCGCGCCGGGTCGAAGTCGTCCAGTACCGCCAGCAGGTCGGTCTTGCTCAGCAGCATCAGGTCGGCGGCGCGGAACATCACCGGGTACTTGGCCGGCTTGTCGTCGCCCTCGGTGACCGAGAGCAGGGTGATATTGCGATGGTGGCCCAGGTCGAAGCTGGCCGGGCAGACCAGGTTGCCGACGTTTTCGATGAAGACCAGATCGAGCTCGTCCAGGTCCAGGTGGTGCAAAGCGTCGTGGACCATGTGGGCATCCAGATGGCAGGCGCTGCCGGTGGCGATCTGTACCGCCGGCACCCCCTTGGCGCGGATGCGCTCGGCGTCGTTCTCGAGGTCGCCCTCGATCACGCCGATGCGCAGCTCGCCGGCCAGGGCCTCGAGCGTGGCCTCCAGCAGGCGGGTCTTGCCCGAGCCGGGGGAGGACATGAGATTCAGCGCCAGCACGCCGTGCTGGTCGAAGTGGTGGCGGTTGTGGGCCGCCTGGTGATCGTTCTCGGAGAGCAGGCTCTGCAGCACGTCCACCGCCGCGCGGCCGTCCCTGGTCTCGGCGTGCTTGCCGCCGGCGCGCACCAGGTGCTCGTTGCCCGGGGTCACGTTGCAGCCGCAGGTGTCACACATCTTCGCTCTCTCCTTCTTCGGCGGGTTCCGGCTGGATCAGTTCGACGCTGGCCAGCAACAGTTCGTCGCCGCCGATCATGCGCGTCTGCCAGTCGCCGCAGGCACCGCACAGCAGGCGGTTGGGCTCCACCTCGCTCTCGGCGCCGCAGCTCTGGCAGACCACCCGCACCGGCTGCGGCTCGATCACCAGCTCGGCCCCCTCCGCCAGGGTCCCGGCCATGGCCAGGGGGAAGGCGTTGGCCAGCAGCTGCGGCTCGACCCCGGCGAGCGGGCCGATGCGCACCACCACCCGGGTCACCGCGGTCGCGCCGTGTTGCCGCGCCAGGTCGCTCAGCTGGCCGAGCATGCCCTGGCACAGCGAGAGCTCATGCACTTCCGCTCTCGTCCAGGATCTGGTCGAACAGCTCCCAGGAGGAACGTGCCTCCTGCTCGCTCACCTTCTGGATCGCATAGCCGACGTGGACCATGACGTAGTCGCCGACCGCGAGCGGCTCGCCCTGCAGCATGAACAGGTTGACCTCGCGCTCCACGCCCTTGGCCTCGGCGCGGGCGAGAAAACCGTCGATGTTCTGGATCTGCATGGGAATGGCGAGACACATGGCGTTACCGCGAGGGCTGGTGTTGCGGCCAGTATAGGCACGCCCGGCAGCCCGGGCCAAGAATTGACTCCTTAGGATGGACTGCTAGCCTCAGGGAACACGTGGTGGCGACGCGCCGCTTGCGGCGCGAGGCCGCTAAGGAAGAGGTGAAATGAGCGTAACCCAGCAGTCTATTTCCACGCTTTTCACGCTGCCTTTCGCGGCGCCGCCGGCCGCGTCCGCGGTTGTTTCGGCGGGACATCCGGCATGACCCGCACCCTGGTGCTCGGCATCGGCAACACCCTGCTCGCCGACGAGGGGGTCGGGGTGCGCTCGGTGGAGGCCATGCGCCTGCAGTGCCACGACTTCGTGGATATCGAGTATCTCGACGGCGGCACCCTCAGCTTCACCCTCGCCGTGCCGGTGGGGGAGTGCGACGAACTGCTGGTGATCGACGCGGCCAATCTGAGCGCCACGCCGGGCACGGTGCGGCTGTTCGCCGGCGAGGAGATGGACCGTTACCTGCGCCGCGGCGGGCTGCGCAGCGTGCACGAGGTGGGCCTGACCGATCTGCTCGACATGGTGCGTCTGGCCGACGGCCTGCCGCAGCGGCGTGCCCTGATCGGCATTCAGCCGGATCTTGTGGATTGGGGCGAACCGAGCGCGGCGGTGGCGGCGGCGATTCCCGAGGCGTGCCGCCAGGCATGCGAAGTGATCGAGGCGTGGCGCCGATGAGCGGACTGGACAGCATTCCCATCGAAGTGGCGGGCGAGCCGGTGGAGGTCGACGCGGCGCGGGCCCTGCTGCTGGAGATCGACCGCATGCTCGGCCGGCTGGCGGCCGGCGGCGAGGGCGAGGTGATCGACCTGCTGGGCCTGCCGCTGTCGCCCGACGACCGCGACTACCTGGCCGAGGTGCTGGGCGAGGGCGAGGTGCGGGCCGAGGTGCAGACCCTGGGTCTCTCCCTGTTGCAGGAGACCGCCGTTCCCGGCGTCTGGTGGGTGACCCACTACGGCGAGGAGGACCGGGTGATGGCCGAGGTCATCGAGGTGACCCGGGTGCCGAAGATCCTGCAGACCCAGGAGGGCGACCTGTTGGAGGCCCGTGAACTGTTGGCCGAGCGCATGGAGGAGTTCGACACGTTCGCCGACGAGGAGGAGTGATGGCCAGCGAGACCGTCGAAGAACAGCTGCTCCGGTTCGGAATCTCCCGCCGGGCCTTCCTCAAGTTCTGCACCGCCACCGCCTCCCTGCTGGCGCTGCCCGCGGGGATGGCGCCGGCGATCGCCGAGGCCATGGGCCAGGCCCGCCGGCCCTCGGTGATCTGGCTCTCCTTCCAGGAGTGCACCGGCTGCACCGAGTCGCTCACCCGCTCCCACTCGCCGACCCTGGAAAACCTGATCTTCAACGCCATCTCCCTCGACTACCATGAGACCCTGCAGGCCGCCTCCGGCAGCGCCGCCGAGGCGGCGCGCCGGCAGGCGATGAAGCAGAACTGGGGCAAGTACATCCTGGTGGTGGACGGCTCCATCCCCATGGGCAACCCCGGCTACGGCACGGTGGCTGGCGAGAGCAATCACGACGTGCTGATGGAGAGCGCCAAGGGCGCGGCGGCGATCATCGCCGTAGGCACCTGCGCCTCCTTCGGCGGCATCCCCTACGCCAATCCCAATCCCACAGGGGCGGTGCCGGTCTCGGCCCTGGTCAAAGACAAGCCGATCATCCACGTCTCCGGCTGTCCGCCGATCCCGGTGGTGATCACCGGGGTGCTGGCCCACTACATCACCTTCGGCCGGATTCCGGAGCTCGACGACGTCGGCCGGCCGCGCGCCTTCTACGGCGATACCATCCACGACCGCTGCTACCGCCGCCCCTTCTACGACCGCGGCCTGTTCGCCAAGAGCTTCGACGACGAGGGGGCGCGCAACGGTTGGTGCCTGTTCGAGCTCGGCTGCAAGGGGCCGGTCACCTACAACGCCTGCGCCACCACCAAGTGGAACCAGG
>CAZMMH010000037.1:0-12064 GCA_964567315.1 uncultured Gammaproteobacteria bacterium | reverse complement strand
CGGACATCATCATGGTCGGCGAGATGCGCGACGGCGAAACCATCGAAATCGGCCTGCGCGCGGCCATGACCGGTCACCTCGTGCTCTCCACCCTGCATACCAACGACGCCATCAGCACCATCAACCGGCTGATGGACATCGGCGCCGCGGGCTACCAGATCGCCGGTTCGGTGCTCGGTATCCTGGCCCAGCGGCTGGTGCGCCGGGTCTGCGGCGAGTGCGCCGAGGACTACCAGCCGAACGAACACGAACTCGCCTGGATGGAGGCGGTATTCGATACCGACGAGGTGGGCTCCGGCGGTTACAAGCGTGGGCGCGGCTGCCGCCACTGCAACAATACCGGCTACCGTGGCCGCATCGGCGTGTACGAACTGCTCGAAATCGACAGCGCCCAGGCGGACGCCCTGCGGCGCAACGACAGCGAGGGCTTTGTCGTCGCCGCCCGGCGCGCCAAGGGGTTTCGCCCGCTCGCCCTCAACGCCCTGGATTATGCCCGCCGGGGCCTGACCACCCTCGACGAGGTGATGCGGGTGGCCAACACCCTGGACGAATACGCTGGTTCGGTGCCGATGGCGATCCCGGCCCCTGAGGCGTCGGCGGAGTTCTCCACCGAGGCCGCCCCCGCCGCGCCGGGCCTGGCCGCGGAAGGAGCGGACGTGGCCGCCGCCCCGGCGGTGCCTTCCAGCGAGGCGCCTCCAGCGCCCACCCCGGCCGCCGCGCCCGGGCCAAAGCCGGCCGGCCCGTCGGCTCCGCCGGTCCCGGGCCCTGACTGGACGATCGAATAATGCCGATCTACCGCTTCCGCGGCCGTGATGCCGGCGGCAATCTGGTCGAAGGCGAGATGGAGGCCGACAGCGAGGTGGCGGTTGCTACCTTCCAGCAGTCCCAGGGCGTGATCCCCACGGAGATCGTCGAGAAGCGGGGCTCGATGCGCAGACAGCGGCGCAACTGGCGCCAGGAGCTGTTCAAGCGCCGGCCCAACCTCGACGACCTGATTCTCTTCACCCGCCAGATGTATACCCTGATGCGTTCGGGCGTGCCGATCACCCGGGCCCTGGCGGGCCTGGCCGAAAGCACCCGCAACGTCATGCTGAGCGAAACCCTGGTGGAGATTCTCGGCCACCTGGAGGCCGGCCGTGAACTCTCCAGCGCGATGGCCCGCTTTACCGGCGTCTTCCCCTCCCTGTACGTGAGCATCGTGCGGGTGGGTGAGAGCACCGGCCGCCTCGACGAGGCCTTTCTCCAGCTCACCGGCTACATGGAGCGCGAGCGCGACATCCGCGACCGCCTCAAGCAGGCCCTGCGTTATCCGGCGCTGGTACTGGTGGCGATCACGGCGGCGCTCACGGTCATCAACATCTTCGTCATTCCCGCGTTCAAGAAGCTGTTCGGCGGTTTTCACGCCAAGCTGCCGTGGCAGACCCAGCTGCTTATCGACACCTCCGACTTCTTCCTCGCCTTCTGGCCCTACGTGCTCGGCGGCCTGGTGGTGGTGATTCTCGGCATTCGCAGCTACATCAAGACCGACCAGGGGCGCTACCTGTGGGACCGCCTGAAGCTGCGCCTGCCGGTGCTCGGCAAGGTCTTCACGGAGGCGACCCTGGCGCGTTTCTCCTATGCCTTTGCCCTGTCGCTGCGGGCCGGCGTGCCGATGGTGCAGATCCTTGGCCTCACCGGCCGGGCGATGGACAACGAGTTCCTGGCCCGCCGGATCCAGCGGATGCGCGAGGGGGTGGAGCGCGGCGACCCGTTGTCGCGCACCGCTGCCAGCAGCGGCATGTTTCCGCCCATGGTCATTCAGATGATCGCGGTGGGCGAGGAGACCGGTTCGGTGGACGAGATGCTTGGCGAGGTCGCGGGCTACTACGACCGCGAGGTCGATTACGACCTGAAGACCCTGTCGGCGGCGGTCGAACCCATTCTGACCCTGTTCATCGGCGGCATCGTGCTGGTCCTGGCCCTGGGTATCTTCCTGCCCATGTGGGATCTGGCCCATGCGGCGGGCCTGCATTAGCGGGAAGCTATTGAACGCGGGGGTTTAAATGGGCATATTCTCCTAGAGACCTCTTGGCGAGGGCCGGCGTATGCTGGAAGGCTAGGGACATGCCCAAAGATTGACGTTTTGGAAGTACCTAATAACTTGAGGGGATAATCTCTATGAAAGCGAAGCAATCCGGCTTCACGCTGATCGAGCTGGTCATCGTGATCGTGATCCTCGGCATCCTGGCCGCCGTTGCCGCCCCGCGGTTCATGAATGTGCAGAACGATGCCAAGATCTCCGCGACCAAGGCCACCCTGGGCTCGATCCGCACCGGTATCGCCATCGCCCACGGCAAGATTCTCGCCACCGGCCTGAACACCGGTCGCGTCGGCACCAACCCCGACTGGCCGACCTACGCCGAGGTCGATGCGAATACCCTCGCGACCACCCGTCCGGCCTCGGTGCAGTCCTACCACATCACCGAGACGGATGCGACGCCGGGCACCGCCACCGGCCAGATGCCGGCGGTCAACCTGCCCGACATGACCAACCTCACCGCGCCGCGCGGCGTTCTGGTGCGCAACCTGACTGCCGGCGAGAACCGTACCGCGGGCAACGGTAATGCCAACGGCTGGGCCTACTACCCCGGCAACAGCTACGGCACCGGTGCCCTCGCCAGCCGCCTCCAGCCGGCCATCTTCTTTGCCAACCGGAGCAACGCCACCAATGCCGACGGCGGCGGCGTGACCCCCAACAACTGGTAAGTCACGTGGCGGCCGTGGCTGACCGGCAGTCGCTGGTACTGCTCGGCCACAACGGCGCCGGCAAGTCCACCCTGATCCGGTACCTGCTCGGGTACTACCCGGATCGGGGTGGACATCCCTTTCTCGCCGGTTGGAGCGACATCGAACCCCTCGACCGGCGCGCCCTCGGCTACGTTCCCGAGTTCCCCTACCTGGATCCGAACCTCAGCGGCGCCGAGCTGTTCCGTATGATGGCCCGGCTCAAGGGCACCCGTTTCGTTCGCCGTGACGCAGAGGCCGCGGTCCGCCGCATCGGCCTCGAGGCCGAGGTGCTGCCGCAGCGGATCGGCCGCTATTCGAAGGGCATGCGCCAACGCCTGATGCTGGCGGTGGCCCTGAGCGGTGAACCGGAAATCCTGGTGCTCGATGAGCCGCTTTCCGGGCTCGACCCCTTCGGTCGCCGCGAGATCGTCGACCTGCTGCAAGAGCTTCGCTCCCGCTGCCGGCTGATCCTCTCCACCCACAGCCTCGACGACGCCTGGCACCTGGCAGACACGGTTTGGCTGCTGCGCCAGGGCGAGTTCGTCTATCGCGGTCCCCGTCCCGAAAGCCTCGATGCCCTCCATGCCCTCTACTTCGACCATCCGCCGCTGCCTGTCACAGCTTGAGGCCGTCGCCCGGGCCAGCGTAATCTCCCTGCTGCGCCAGCGGCTGACCCCGCTGCTGGCCGGCTTCGGTCTGCTCTGTGTCGCGGTCGCCCTGCTCATGTCGACGATCGATATTGGCGTGCGCTTCCGTCTGTTCGAGAACCTCCTCCTGAGCGCGGAGGTGCTGCTGTTGCATGCCCTCGCCCTGCTGTATGCCTTCGAACTGTTGCGTCGCGACCAGGCCGACATGCTCTACGTCCTGCCCCTGGCCACCGCCCTCGGGCGCGGCCGCTACCTTGCTGGCCGTTACCTGGGCGTGGTCGCCGCGCTGGGCCTGTTCGTGTTGCTGTGTGTCGTGCTCGACCTAGGTCTGTCTCTGGCCACAGAAGGCGCCTGGCGCCCCCTCCTCGCAGGCCAAGCGGCGCTGTTTGGTCTTTCGGCGGCCCTGCTGGCGGCGCTGGTGTTCGCCTTCGCCCAATTGAGTTCGCCCCTCGGCGCCGTGCTCTACGCAGTCGCCCTGTGGTTGATCGGCAACGGCCTCGACGAGCTCTATATCTATCTGCAGCAGGAGGGCGGCGCCGCGGCCCTGGCGCTGGGGCGGGGGCTTTACTACCTGTTACCCGATTTCAGCTTTTTCGACCTCACCTCGCGGGTGATCAACCGTGACCCGATAGCCGCCGCGGATTGGCTCTTTGCCGTCGCCTACGGCCTCGGCTACAGCGCCCTGGCACTCCTCTTTGCCGCCCGGCGCTTCCGTCGTCGGGTCCTGGCAGGGGGTGAGTGATGCTCAGGCTGGCGGCGGCCACGCTGCTGTTTTTTCTGTTCGTCGTCGTCTGCGCCCCGCGCCCGGAGCCGGCGCGGCTGGCCGCGGTGCGGTTTCCGGGCGCACCGCTGCTGCTGCGCGCCCTGACCGGTCCCTTCCACACCCTGGCCGCCGACCGCTACTGGCTGCTCTCCGCGCGCGCCGGTATGGCCCCAGGCAGTGTCGACGGTGCCCGCTACATGTCGTTCATGCGCGCCGCGCGGCTGGTGGTGACCCTGGATCCGGATTTTGCCCCCGCGCTGCGTTACATGACCACCTACCTGGCGGCACTGCACCGGCGGATCGACAGTGCTCACGCGCTGTGTGACCTTGCGCTTCGTGGCGACCCGGCGCAGGCGGAACCCTACCTGCTCAAGATCGTCAACGAGGTCGGCTACCGGCGGCCCGAGCGCCGCGCCCTCGTGGTACGCTGGATCAGACAACTTGCCGCCAACACCGGCGGTGTCCCGGCCTGGCTACCCGACCTGCTGGCGCGCACGCGGCGGGAACAGGGGCGCCTCGCACTGCTGCGGCAGGACCTGCAGTGGCTGGCGCGGAACAGCCGCGATCCCAAGGAGCGGGCCGCGATCCTGGCCCGCATCGCGAAGCTGCCCGGGACCGGGACCGGGACCGGGAGCCAGAGCGGTGACTAATGCGCTTGCGCGCGCTTGGGACAATCGTTAAAAGATTCCTATGTGTCTGTCGTTGCGAAAGAAACAGTCCGGCTTCACCCTGATCGAGCTGGTGATGGTGATCGTGATCGCAGGGATTCTCGCGGCGGTGGCCGTGGGCCATTTCGACAACGATTTCTTCACCCAGCGGAGCTATTTCGACGAGACCATGGGGGCCGCGCGCTTCGCCCAGAAGCTGGCCATCGCCAGCCACTGCGACGTGCAGATGACCCTCGACCCCAGCGGCGGTGCGAATCCGCCTGGCTATCGCCTGAACCAGCGTGCCACCAGTTGCACCTCCGGGGCCTTCACCCTGCCGGTGGCCGACTTGGCGGAAAACACCTCCCACTTTGCCCGCCCGGCGCCGGCCACGGTCCCTCTCGCCAGCGTACGGCGCAACGACGGTACGGCCCTCGCCGCCTTCTACTTCGACCCTCTCGGGCGTGCCCATGACGCCGCCGGCGCCCTGGTGGACGCCAAGGTGACGGTCGGCAACGACAGCTTCTACGTGGACGGCGAAACCGGTTTCGCCTACGTACCCTGAGCCGGGAGTGACGATGCCGCGCCACGCACTTGCCAGCCGCCGTCTTCCGCGCCAGCAACGGGGCGTGAGCCTGCTCGAATTGATCGTCGCCATCGTGGTGATCGCCGTGGGCGTGGTCGGCGTGCTGCAGGGCGTGCGTAGCGCCCTGCGCACCTCCGCCGACCCGATGCTCCAGAGCCAGGCCCTGGCGATCGCCGAGGCCTACATGGAAGAGATCATGCTGCAGGCTTATGTCGATCCCGACGGCAGCGAGGCCAACGAGGCGCGCAACGCCACCTCCTGTCCAAGCACCGGCGGTTCCAGCTCCACCTACGACGACGTGATGGACTACAACGGCCTCAACGATACGGGCGCACGCGACCAGTGGGGCTGCGCGATCGCCGACCTGGCCAGCTACAACGTCGCCGTCAGCGTGCAGAACAGCAGCCTCAACACGGTGCCGGCGCTCAAGATCGATGTCACCGTGACCCATGCCGGCGACGTCGACTACACCCTCACCGCCTACCGGATCAACACGCCATGAGCTCCTTGCGCCCGTTCCGCAACGGCGGCTTCACCATGATGGAGATGGTGATGGTGCTGGTGATTCTGGGCATTCTCGCCACGGTGCTGGCGCGCATCATCGCCCAGCCACTGGAGGGCTACACCGAGATGCGCCGGCGGGCGGGCCTGGTGGATGTGGCCGACCATGCCCTGCGGCGGATGGTGCGTGACCTGCGCACCGCGCTGCCCAACAGCGTGCAGATCGGCTGCGGCGGACAGTGCCTGCAGTACCTGGGGGTGGTCGAGGGGGCGCGCTACCGGGCCCAGGGCACGGGCGACAGCCTCGACTTCACCAAGTCCAGCGACAGCTTCGACGTCATGGGCCAGCTGACCTTGGCGACGGTCGCCGCGGCCAAGACCGGCTCCGGCAACGCCTGCATCACGGGCAGTGGCCCGAACCGGCCATGGTGCGTCGTCATCTTCAACCAGGGGCAGCCGGCGACGATGACCGAGGCCGCCTCCCTCGGTTACAGCGTCAACGCCTATCTCGGCATCAGCGGCGCATTTCCCGGCGACATCGCCACCCTTAGCGCCGTCAACCCGACCGGCACCGGCGTCAGCTTCGACAGCGGGGTCGGCGGTTGGCACTACGCGGCGCCATCGCCGCAGCAGCGTTTCTTCCTGGTAGACACGCCGGTGACCTACGTCTGCGACACCACTGCCGGCACCATCCGCCGTTACGACGGATATGCGATCACGCCCAGCCTGCTCGATCCGACCTCGGTCGCCACTACCGTGGCGAGCCTGAACGGACTGAACCCGTCCTCGGCCCTGCTCGCGGACCAGGTGCAGGGCTGCCAATTCACCTACGTTCCCGGTACGCCCGGCCGCGATGCCCTGGTCACCCTCAACGTGACCCTGGCCCGGGACGGCGAACAGGTCTCGCTGCTGGATCAGGCCCAGGTGTTAAATCTGCCATGACCATGCCGCCGCAACGCCAACGGGGTTTCGCCCTCATGACCGCGCTCTTCGTGGTCGTGGTACTCGGCATGCTGGCGGTATTCATGCTGCGGCTGAGCGTGCTGCAGCAGACTACCGTCACCTACGCGGTGCAGGGGCTGCGCGCCTACTACGCGGCGCGCAGCGGCATCGAATGGGGTGTGCACCAGGCGCTTACGGCCCCGGGCAGCTGCATGAATCCGTACCCGGGTTTCAACGTCGGCGTCTACACGGTGACGGTGCGCTGCACCCCGGACGGGCCCGGCGACGGTGCCTCGCCGGTCCCCGGCACCTACACTGAAGGTGGTCCGCCCTATCAGGTCTACCGGATTTCCGCGGTCGCCGAGTACGATGGCTACGGCTCCAGCGACTACATCCGCCGGGAAATCGAGACCACGGTGACCAACGCCCCCTGAGGGCGCGGACCAGGAGAGCGTCGCGATGGGAAGACATCTACTGCGGATCGTGGCCCGCGCCCTCATCGGTGCGGCCCTGCTGGTTTCGGCGCCGGCATATGCCTGGAAGATGGAGGCGGCGACCGTCACCATCCAGGCCACCAGCGGTGCCTCCCCCGCCTTCACCCATGCCAGCTTCCGCCAGACCTACCCGACCGCACCGCTGGTCTTTGTCCTGACCACCAACCAGGGCTCGGACCCGGGCGCGGTACGCATCCGCAACGTCACTACCGGCGGCTTCGAGCTGACGGTGATGGAGCCCAAGCCCAACGACGGCCCCCACGCCGTGATGACCGTCAGCTACCTGGCGATCGAGCCCGGTGACTACACCATCGGCGGCGTGCGGTTGAATGCCGGCAGCGTCAACACCAACGAATACCAGGGCGCCCATGGCAGCTCCAGTCCCGGCTGGAAGAACGTCACCGATACGGTGCCGGGCACCTCGGCGATCCTGGCGCAGATCCAGACCATGCGCAACGAAACCGGCAGTCCCGGCCACCCCTCGGTGCCGTGGATGACGGCGGTGGTGCAGAAGGTGGCCGGCGGCAGCTTCAAGCTCGCCCTCGAGCGCGGCGAGGCCGACCACGACGGCGGCAGCGTAAGCCAGGCCGAGCAGATCGCGTATCTCGCCATCGAAGGCGGCAAGAGTGGCAACTTCACCGACATCTTCGGTAGCACCATCGACCTGGAAACCCTGATTCCCGGCGATGTGGTGCGCGGCTGGAGCGACGGCTGCTTTCACGTCGCCTTTTCTCCCAGCTATTCCAGCGCGCCGGTGGCGCTCGCCACCGTCAACAGCCGTAATGACAACGCCGGTGGCTGGCTGCGCCAATGCAGCCTTGGCAGCAGCCAGATCGGCCTGGCGGTGGACGAGGCGGTCTCCAGGTCCGCCACCCGTAGCCACAGCGCGGAGGCGCCCGGAATCGTGGCCTTCTCCCAGGCCTTCACCTATGACTCCACGGTCACCGTTTCCGCCCCCAGCCTGACCCAGTCGTGGAAGATGGAGGCCGGCCAGCTCGACATGCCGGCCAGCCCCGCCTGGCAGGCGGTTAGTTTCAACCAGACCTATGCCGCGCCGCCGCTGGTCTTCGCCACCACCGGCGCGGCCATCGGTATCAGCAACTACAAGAACTCGGTGCCGGCCGACGTGCGCATCCGCAACATCACCACCACCGGCTTCGAGATCGCCCAGGTGAGCCCGCCTCACGGCGCCAGCAGCTACCCCTATGCGCCCGTGCGGGTGCACTACGTGGTGGTGGAGCCGGGTATCCATACCCTGCCCGACGGCACCCTGCTGGAGGCCTGGCAACGGCCGGTGATTGCGGTGCAGCACGGCAGCGGGCCCTCGGGCTCCACCAGTTGGCAGAGCCTCTCCTTCAATGCCGGCTTTGCCGCCACCCCGGCGGTGTTGACCCAGATCGAGACCATGGCCAACGAGCCGGCCCATGTGGCCGGTACGCCGTCGGTGCCGTGGCTGACCACGGCCACCCAGTCGGTCAGCAAGAGCGGGATGCAGGTGGCCCTGGAGCGCAGCGAGGTCAACGACGGCAGCGTGAGCAAGCCGGAGACCGTGGCCTATCTGGCGATCCAGGCGGGCAAGAGCGGCAGCTTCGCCGACATCGACGGCAATACGGTGGGCTATGAGAGCCAGCTCACCGCCGACAAGGTCACCGGCTGGGACAACGGCTGCGGCGCCTTCAGCTACCTGGGAAGCGGCTATTCGTCACCCCTGGTCATCGGCAGCAAGAACACCCGTGACGGCGGCGACGGCGGCTGGCTGCGGCGCTGCGGCGTGCCCACCGCCAGTAATTTCTACCTCGACGTGGAAGAGGACCAGGATCACGACAGTGAACGCAGCCACACCACGGAACGGGCCGGCGTGCTGATCTTCGCGCAGCCCTTTGCCGCCTGGTTCGGGCGCATCGCTGGCTACCATCTCGACGAATCGGGCTGGAGCGGCGCGCCCGGCGAGGTCAAGGATTCAAGCGGCAACAACTACAACGGCGAGGCGAAGAACGGTGCCAGCACCGCCGGCGCCTCACCGGCCATCGCCGGCAGCCCCGGCACCTGCCGCTACGGCGCCTTTGACGGCACCCAGTACGTGGAGATCCCGGGCTTCCCCAATCTCACCGACGATTTCACCATCACCGCCTGGATTCGCACCACCAACCGCAACCGCGCCGGCCAGCGTGTCTTCCAGGACGACCAGCACAACACCGGCGGCTACAGCGTGAGCCTCGGCGACGGCGGCGCCGGGCGGGTGCGCTTCTACGCCCGCGGCACCAGCCCGGTCAGCCTGGATTCGCCGGCGGTGGTTCAGAACGATACCTGGTACTTCGTCGCCGCGGTGGCCGACATCACCAACCACGTGAAGCGCCTCTATGTCTACGACAGCGCCGGCACCCTGCTCGGCGGCCTCCCGGTCAGCCAGGGCATCTCCGGGAGCTGGGGTACCGACAGCGGCCCGGCCACCATCGGCGGCGAGCCGGCGGGCGGCGAGGTCAACAACCGCTTCCACGGCAATCTCGACGAGGTGCAGGTCTTCCACGGTGCCATGACCGAGGGCGAGATCGAAAGCATCATGGCCCAGACCCATCCGTGCGCCCAGCCGGTGGTCGACCATATCCGCTTGGTTCACGACGGCGCCGGCATTACCTGCGCCGCCGAGACCGTGACGGTGCAGGCCTGCACCGCGGCGGCGCCCGGCTGTCTGCCCCTGGCGACCACGCCGGTGAGCGCGACCCTAACCTCGCCGAGCAGCGGCTGGTCGCCCTCCAGCACGGTTTCCTTCACCGGCAGCACCGACCTGACGTTGCAGAACACTGCGGGCGGCAACGTCACGCTCGACGCGACCTCGGCCGACACCTCCAATCCGACCACCTGTTACGACACCTCGGATGGCAGCACGAGCTGCACCCTGAACTTCGCCAGTGCGGGCTTCGTCTTCGACGTACCCAATGCCACGGCGGGCCAGACTGCCACGGGGGTGACCATCAGCGCGGTGAAGGCCGACCCCGCCGATCCCGCCACCTGCGGGCCCGCCTTCAGCGGCAGCAAGACGGTGGATTTCAGCGCCACCTATCTCGATCCGGCCAGTGCCCCGAGCGGTGGGCCGCTCGGCGTCGCGCTGCACGCCAACGCCGGCGGCGACTACAGCGTGACCCCGGCGAGTGTCCCGGGCGGTGCCGCCCAAGGGGTGACGCTCAACTTCAATTCCGCGGGCCAGGCGACCTTCGACCTCACCTATCTCGATGCGGGTAAGATGCAGCTGAACGCCACCTACACCGGCAGTGCCGCTACCAGCGACGCCGGCCTGGTGCTGACCGGCAGCGACGACTGGATCAGCAAGCCCTATGCACTGTGCGTCTACAGTCCGGACGCCAATGCCGACTGCAGCCCGGCCAGTGCCACCTGCAGCGTGTTCCGGAAGGCGGGTGAGACGTTCACGTTGTCGGCCAAGGGCGTGGCCTGGGTCAGCGGCAACCCGACCGCTCCGGCGACGACCGACGCCAGCGCCTGCAGCAACCCGACCACCCCCAATCTCCAGCTCGCCGGCATCGGCCTGAGCCCGCAGCTGGTGGCGCCCGGCGGCGGCCACAATACCAGCCTCTCCGCCACCAGCGTCGACATCGCCAGCAGCGGCGAGGGCAGCGTCAGTCAGGCGGTGAACGAGGTCGGCGTGTTCGCGGTCAAGGCGACGCCGCCCGCGTACCAGGGCCAGACCCTGCCGACCGCGACCAGCGCCAACATCGGCCGCTTCATACCCGACCACTTCGACGTCGAGGTGACCCACGGCTGCGTCGACGCGGCCAGCGTCGGCAGCATGACCTACTCGGAGCAGCCGTTTACCGCCAAGGTCTACGCCCGCAACGGTGCGGGTGCCACCACCCTCAACTACGACGGCGCGCTCGGCTTCGCCAAGCAGACCTCCCTCGGCGACGCCAGCATGCCCACCGCGACCTGGCTCGACAACTTCAGCAACAACGTCATCCCCGCCGATGACACCGGCTTCGTCCAGGGGGTGGCCGTCGACAATCAGCTGACCTACACCTTCCCGGCGCGCGAGACCGCCCCCTACACCCTCAAGGTGCGCGCCGAGGATACGGACAGCGTCAGCTCCGCCGGCCAGCTGGAACAGTCGACCGAGATCCGCGGCGGACGCCTGCAGCTGACCAGCGCCTTTGGTTCGGAGTTGTTGCCGTTGAACATGCCGGTCGCCGCCCAGTACTGGAACGGCAGTGCCTTCGTCACCAACACGGCGGATGTCTGCACCGCGCTTAAGCCGCTTCCCCCCGGCCCCGTTGACCAGTACATCGCGCTGTCCGACTACAGCGGCGCCCTCAACTCGGGCAACGTGAGCGTGTCGGCGGTGAGCTTCAGCAGCGGTGCGGGGAACATCACCCTGTCGCCGCCCGGTGCCGGCAAACAGGGGACGGTGAAGGTGACGGTGAACCTGGACAGCATCGCGCCGGTGCCGGTCTGGCTGAAGTACGACTGGAGCGGCGGCGGTACGCTCGCCAATCCCTCGGCCCTCGCCACCTTCGGCGTCTACGGCGGCAGCGGCCGGCAGATCTATCAGCGCGAACAGTACTGAAGGGGCGCCGCGGCCCGTGTGTAGGAGGCCCGCCCCGGGCCGATTGCCGGAGCTGCCAGAAATGCCGAATCGCGGCGGGGGCGCCGCTCCTACGGGGGGGCGGGGTAGGAGGCCCGCCCTCGGGCCGATTGCCGGGGTTGCCGGA
>CAZMMH010000036.1:0-12146 GCA_964567315.1 uncultured Gammaproteobacteria bacterium | reverse complement strand
AGCTGGTTGGCGTCGCCCATGCGGTCGGCGCCGGAGAAGCGGTTCTCGCTGAACAGGCGGGTGAAGGTCATGGTCGGCAGGCCGGTATCGAACACCGGTAGGTCGCCCTGGGCGCGGTAGGGCACATAGAGATAGTAGAGGCGCGGCTCCAGGGTCTGCAGGTAGCCGTCGCCCTCGCGTTCCAGGTAGAGCCCGCTGTCCAGGCTCACCACCGGCGTGGTCCGCTGCAGGGTCGTTTTGCCGCTGGTGTTGTCGATCCAGTAGCGGGTCTGACGCACGCTTGCCGTGGGCCGCAGGAACCAGCCGGCGTGTTCCAGGTCGAGGCCCAGCCGCGGCCACAGGTCCAGCCGGCCCCCCGTGGGACCGGGCAGATCCCGTTCGAAGTTTACCGCCTCGCCCCTGACGCCCAGCTTCAGCCATTGCGGCGTCGGCGCGTCGGCATCCACCAGCAACTGCGGCAGGCGCTGGTAGGGCTCGTCGCCGTTGAGGTTCTGGAAACCCTGGACCCGGCCCAGCAGCCGCAGATGGTCGCCGCTGTAGCTGAGGTCGATCCGGCGTTCCATATAGCTCTGGCTGCTCACGCTCAGGCTGTCGCCGAGGTCGCCGAAGTAGTGGCTGTCGGAGACGTGGTTGAGGTTGACGTCGAGGTTCCAGTTGCGGCCGAGGGCGCTCTGGTGCTGGAACGAGACAAAGCCGCGGGAGTCGCCGTAGATGTCGTCCTGGGGCAGGTATTCGAAGCGCAGTTCGCCGCGGCCGCTGTGGGTCAAATAGCGCTGCTCCACGCCGAGCAGGTCGCCGCGCCTGGAGACCCAGCGTGGGGTCACCGTCATGTCGGCATTGGGGGCCTGGTTCCAGTAGTACGGCGTGGCGACGTCGATGCCGTTGGTGTTGTTGGATTTGAAGCTCGGCGCGAGAAAGCCGCTCTTGCGCCGCTTGTCGATGGGGAAGCTGATGTAGGGCAGGTAGAACACCGGCACCTGGCCGAGTTCCAGGCGCACGTTGCGTGCGCTGCCGCTGCCCTCGCCGCGGTCGAGCAGCGCCCGCGAGGCCTTCAGGCGCCAGCTTTCGTTGCTGCAGGTGGAGTAGCTGAAGCCGGTGATGTAGGTCTTGTCGCCCTCATCGACCAGGCTTGCCGCCTCGCCGTGGGCGTGGGCCCGTGGCAGGCGGTAGCGGGCCTGATCGAAGCGCACGTGGCCGGTGGCCAGTTCCAGGTGGGCCTTTTCCGCCTCCACCGCCAGACCGGGCTGGCGCAGCAGCACCTTGCCCTTGGCGTCGAAGGTGTCGCGGCGGCCGTCGTAGCGCGCCTCGTCCGCCTGCAGGTACTGGTCGCCGCGGCGCAGGTGCACGGCCCCGTCCAGGCTGATCAGCTTGCCGCCATCAGCTGTATGCACAACCGCCGCGTCCACGTCGGTGGCCGGTTCCTCACCGGCGACCGTTGCGCGCGGCAACACGTCGAGCATCGGCGGGCAGGTGGCGAAGCGGCGCAGGTGGAGCGGGCGCAGCTCCGGCACGGGTGCACTCTCACTGAGGGGCGTTGCGGCGGGCTCCCGGGCTGCCGCCGGTGCGGGCGCGGCTGCCGCTGCGGCGGGCGTGCTCGAGGCCGTGGGCGAGGGGGAGGCGGGTGCCGCCGTTGCTGCGGGCGGCGGGGCCTTCGGCGCCTCGCCACCCGTGGCCGGCAGCGGCACCGGCGCCGCCTCGACACCGGGTGCCGGCGCCACCGGTATGCTGACCGCCGGTGCGGGCGTTGCGGTGGCGGGCCCGCCGGTCGCCGGCTTGACCGCCGGCGCCCTGCCCTTGCCGCAGGCCCAGCCGCTGCCGCCGGCATTGGGAACGCAGATCCACTGCGCCGCGGCCGGCGTCACGGCCGCGCCATAGAGGAGCGCGGCGAACAGGGATCTGGACAGGCGGATGGGCACGTTGGCGGCTGCTGGCGGTCGCGGCTGGGTTCCGTCGGATGGGCGGAAAATCGCCGCTAGGATACCACACCCGGCCCCCGCTCCCGGCCCGGGCAGGGGGCCCGCCGGCGTGCTCTGCGGCGCCCGTGACCGGGGTTGCCGGGGCCGACGCGCCGCCCCGGCGGGTGAGGTTATTCCGCAGTCGGAACGAATTCGTAATATCCTTGGCGCCCTCTGGTATGGGACGGACGAAATGGCTGAACGACTGGAACAACTGAAGCAGTGGCTGAGCCACGGGGTGGGCCTGCCGGCCTTCGAGATCGAGCCGGCCTCGGGCGATGCGAGCTTCCGCCGCTATTTCCGCGTGAGCTTCGCCGGCGAGACGCGCATCGCCATGGACGCGCCGCCGCCGCAGGAGGATATCCGCCCCTTCATGCGGATCGCCGAGCAGTTGGCGGCGATCGGGCTCAACGTGCCGCAGATCGAGGCCCGCGAGCCGGATCGAGGCTTTCTGCTGCTCTCCGACCTGGGCAGCCGGCTGTATCTATCTGAACTGAATGAGGAGAGCGTGGAGCGCCTCTACGGCGACGCCCTCGGCGCCCTGATGACCCTGCAGGCCTGCGGGCCCGGTGCCGACGAGCTGCCGCCGTATGACGAGACCTTGCTGCGCCGGGAGATGGCCCTGTTCCGCGACTGGCTGGTGGGCCGACACCTCGGTCTCCGGCTCAGCGACAGCGAGGCGTCGATGCTCGATGCGGCCTTCGACCTGCTGGCAGCCAATGCCCTGGGCCAGCCGCAGGTGACCGTGCACCGCGATTACCACTCGCGCAACCTGATGGTCCACGGCGAGCAGAATCCGGGCATTCTCGATTTCCAGGATGCGGTCTTCGGTCCGCTGACCTACGACCTGGTTTCGCTGCTGCGCGATTGCTACATCGCCTGGCCGCGTGCCCGGGTGGAGGAGTGGGTGCTCGGCTTTCACGAACTGGCGCTGCAGTCAGGGGTGCTGCGCGACCACGACGAGGCGCTGTTCCTGCGCTGGTTCGACCTGATGGGGGTGCAGCGGCAAATGAAGGCCAGCGGGATCTTCGCCCGCCTCAACCATCGCGACGGCAAGCCGGGCTACCTTGCCGACGTTCCGCGTACCCTTGGCTACCTCGTCGACGTCGCCGGGCGCTACCCGGAGCTGCACGCCCTGGGGGACTTCGTCGAGTCGCGAGTACTGCCGGGGCTGGCCGCCGGCTGAGCGCTTCAGCCGGCCTTGCGCTGCGAGGAGGTGGGCGGGGTGTCCGTGGTCTGCGCCTGCCGGGCCACCTGCACCTGCTGCGCGCGCAGCTGGGCCTCGAAGGCGTGCTCCTTTTCCACCAGCTGGCGGAAGCGCCGGCTATTGGTCACGAATTCGCGCAGGCCGACGAAAAAGACCACCGTGCCGACGGCGATCAGGACGAAGCCGGCGATTTCGAAGAACTGGTGGCTGATCAGCTTGATGAAGGCGATGCCCAGCGCCATCAGGGCGATGGCGGTGCGGCCGTAGGCCAGGAAGGTACGTTTGTTGGCCAGCACGGTGCGGTCGAGCGCCAGCCAGTCGCGCAGGATCATATCCTCCCGCTGAAATTCCACGTAGGGGTCGTCTATCACGGTTGCCTCATCAGGATGCTGCCGGCGCCTTGCGGCGCCGAAGGAATGTTGCACCAGTGTGACAGCGGAGTTCGGAAAAAGTTCACGCCAGTGCCATCGGCAGTTCTGCGTACTGCCGCCGGCTGCTGAATCCGTGGCCCTCGAGCACGGCGGCGGCCTGGGGAAAGAGCTGTTCGTTGTGCTCAAGAAAGCGTGAAAGGCTGTGTGCCACGCCGATCACCAGGGCGTCGTCGATGCCGCCCCGGCGCCGTGCCAGCAGGGAGAGGTAGGCGCGCAGATAGAAATACCTGAACAGGAAGCGGGCGCACGCCTCGAACAGGTTGCCGTCGCGCTGGTGGGGAAACTGCTCGTGGTAGATCCAGTGCAGCACCAGATTCACCCCCACCTGTGCGTTCTCTTCCAGGTAGGGCAGGAAGTAACGCCGGTAGCCGTCCTGCAGGCGCCCGGCGAGGTCGGCGCCCGCGCTTTCGAGTTCGTCGCGGAGCTCGTGGTGATAGGCGGCGAAATAGGGGTTGAGGGCCTCGATGCTGGCATCGGGCGTGGCCTGCTCGAGCAATTCGCCATGCACCAGTAGCTGCAGCAACCCGGCCTGCTGCCGGGCCACCTCAGCCGGTGCGGGTTCCCTGATGCCGAGGCGGCCGTCGTCCATGGCCTGGCGGAAGGCATCGAGCATCGGGCCCACCGCCTCGCCGCGGTCGACGCAGCCCTGGCTCAGCTCCGCCAGCCGGCCAAGCAGCAGCAGGCGTTCCTCCAGGGGGCGCTCCTGGGTCAGGGCGATTTCGAACGCCAGTTGCTGCATGGGCAGATGGTGTTCCGGCAGCCCGCTGCCGCTGAGCTCCTCGTCGACCCGCAACCCGTCCTCCGGGTAGAGCCGCTCGCTGAACATCATTGCCGAAGGGTCGAGCAGGATGCGCCGGGCCGCCTCGGGGCAGGAGAGCGAGAGGCTGCGCCGGGCGACTCCATCGACCACCTTGCAGTTGCGCGGGAAGTTGTCGCAAACCGCGGGCAGGGCGGTTTCGCCCAACCGGCGCTGGATCCGGCACAGGCGGTCGGCAGCCAGAAACGGGCAGGTAAGGGTCTGATCGAGGCCGATTACGCCAAAGCGCTTGGGCGTGCCGCCCGGCAGCGGCACCAGGTAGTGGCCGGCGGTCGCCGCGATCGTGGGGTCCGGGCTGCCCCGCAGCCTGCCGAAGGTGGCCTGGTCGAGGACGATGCCCCAGCCGCCGCAGCAGGTGTTTTCGCACTCGGCGCCGATGCAGCGGAATTCGCTGAAGTAGCGCGGTTCGACGCCGGCGACGGTGCCGCTCATCGGCCCGCGCCCTGTGCCGGAATGCATGCCGGCGATGGGTTGCCGGTCCGGCGGTGGGCTGTGTTGAACATCCGGTTCCCGCCTCGTACTGCCGCAAACTCGTGCCGCCGGTGCTGCGGGCGGCGTGCTTCAGTCGTCACCGATCCGCCTCAGGGTGTTGCTCCAGTCGGCGTTGGGCTGGTCCCGGCCCAACCGGCGGTAGCGGCCCGCTTCGTTTTCGTACCAGCCGTTGTGTTGTTGATTGGGTTCGTGCTCGTAGGCCCACCAGGTCCCGTCGTGGTCCTGGGCGATCCAACGCGCCCACGCTGGCGGCGGTTGGTGCACGGCCCGGACTAGAAATCGAAACCGGCCTGCTTGAAGTAATCCTTGGCCTTGGCCTCGTCGCGCGGCACGCCGCGGCCCTCCTGGTACATCATGCCGAGGGTGGTCAGTGAGCCGACCAGCCCCTTGGCCGCGGCCTTCTCGAACCAGGCGATGGCCTGGGCGGCGTCCTGCTCCACCCCTTCGCCCTCCATATACATGAAGCCGAGTCCATGCTCGGCCAGCGCGTGTCCCTGTTCGGCGGCGGCGCGCATGTACTTGGCCGCCTCCGGCAGGTTGGCGCTGCCGATCAGGCCGTTCTGCTGCATCACCGCGACCCGGTACTGGGCGTCCGCCTCGCCCTGCTCGGCCAGCGGCGACAACAGCTGCATGGCGGTGCTGAAATGCTTGCCCTCGAAGGCGGCGATGCCGCTGCTGAGCTCCATGTCGGCGTTGCTGATCTCGCTCATTGTCTCTTGCCTCTGCTGCGGGGCCGGTCGCGCGCGGACCGCGCGCAGGCTCTGGGGCCGGCCCAGGTTGGCGTGTAGCCTACGAATCTTGATTGCAGGGGTCAAATTTACCCGGGCAACGCTGGGGGAAGGCGATGGACAAGGGCCGTGAATGGTGAACAGTGGATAGTGAAGGGTTGGCGTGCGCTTTCGGCGCTGTCCCGGTTTGGACACAGCGCGCCAACGGCGCGCCACGATAACTGTGCATTCTTCACTATTGACTGTTCACCGGCCTGAGCGTGGCCGCTCAGGCTGCAAGCTGCCGCGCCATCTGCTCCAGTCCCTCCTGGGACTCGAGCACCCGCCGGGTGATTTCGTGGACGGTCTCGCGCTCCAGGCCGAGGCCGGTAAGAATCACCTGGGGCGGTTGGTCGCCGGTACCGTCGCCGATGCCTTCGCCCTTGAGCAGGTAGTCGGCCACCAGCACCAGGTTGGCGTAGGCCGCGTGTTCGCCGCCGTAGAACTCGTCGTGGTGCCCGCGTGCCGCGGCGATCACCTGTTCCGGCATGTTCCAGCTCTCCAGCAGCCAGCCGCCGACCGCGGCGTGTTCGATCCCGAGCACCTGCTTTTCGACGAACGGCACGGGTATTTCGGGGTTGGCCTCGACCATCGCATTGAGCAGCTCGAATTCCGACGGGAAGAGGTGTCCGACCAGCAGGTAGCCGAAGTCGTGGAGCAGGCCGGCCAGGTAGGCGATGGCCGGCTTGACCCCCATGGAGGGGGGTACGCGGGTGGCGAGGGCCTGGCTCAGGGCGGCGGTGTAGATGGAGTGCCGCCAGAATGCGCCGAGGCCCAGCGGGCCGGCGGCGGGCATGCGCAGGGAGCGACCCACGGCAAAGCCGAGGGCCACGTTGAGCGACATCTCGAAACCCAGCACGCGGGTGATCGCCTCGTGAATGGTCTCCACCTTGCCGCGGTAGCCGAAAAAGGCCGAACGCGCGTAGCGGGTGATCTGGGCGGCCAGGCTGGGATCCCTTTCGACGATATCGGAGAGGGCGCGAATGGTGGCGCGCGGGTCGTTGCGCAGGGTCAGCAGGCGGCTGGCCATGTCCGGCATGGCGGGCAGGGCGCGCAGCTGCTGCAGTCGGCGCTTCAGGTCGTCGGCAGGCAGGCGGCCCTTGTTGCCGAAGCGCTGGGCGACCTCCGGCGGCACGCTCAGCTCGCCGAGCCGCATGGGCGTGGCCAGCTGCGGCGCCGGACGCGAGAAGTCGCCGCGCCAGGAGGCGGCGTGCAGCAGTTGGAAGGCCTTGCCGCTGACCCGGACGAAGCAGTCGTGGTTGCCCGGTTCGAACAGCACCTCATCCAGGTCGGCGAGGCTCTGGTCCAGCACCGCGTCGACGCCGTAGGGGCTGCCGAGGGGCGGGATCGCGCCGGGCCGGCATTCGGGGAACATCAGGTCGGTGATCGAGCCGGGGGCGGGGCGCAGGTCACGGCCCATTTCGGCGCGCAGGGCGTCGAAGTCGATCTCACGGCCGGCGGGAATCACCGCCATCACCGTGCCCATGTCGTCCTGCAGGATCACCGCCCGCGCCAGGTGCGCAGCGTCGATGTGCCCGCTGCGGATCGCGTCCTCCAGCGGCCCCGTCTCTTCCTGCAGGGTGACCACGTAGCTGACGTCGAGCAGGTCCAGGTATGCCTTGATGCGCTGCGGGATGTACATGGCCGTGTCCACTTCCGCCCCTTTCCATCTTCAAGGTTACAAGCTAGGCCCAACGCAATGCGTCTGCTGCGCCGTGGTTCACAGAAAGTGCATTCTGCACCCCATATCCTGCGTCGATTGTACGTCCACCGCTCCTTCCGGGGAACCGGCGCCTTTCATCCCCCAGCGTCCCGGGTTACCTTGGCTCCAGCGGCGGGGCACCGGCCCCGCCCCGGACCCGTCTATGCGTGCAATGATTCTGGCGGCCGGGCGCGGCGAACGCATGCGCCCGCTGACCGACCACACTCCCAAGCCCCTATTGCCGGTCGCCGGCCGGCCGCTGATCGAACACCACCTGCTGGCCCTGGCCGCGGCCGGTTTCCGCGAGGTGGTGATCAACCATGCCCATCTGGGAGGGATGATCGAGGCGGCCCTGGGCGACGGTGCCCGTTTCGGGCTGGAAATCCGCTATTCCGCCGAGGAGACGGCGCTGGAGACCGGCGGCGGGATCTTCCGCGCCCTGCCGCTGCTGGGCAGCGAGCCCTTCCTGGTGATCAACGGCGACGTGTGGACCGACTATCCGTACGCGCGCCTGCCTGCCGCGCCCGACGGCGAGGCCCACCTGGTACTGGTGCCCAATCCGCCCCATAACCCGCGGGGCGATTTTCTGTTGCAGGGGGGGCGGGTGCTGAGCGGCGAGGGGCGGTGCTACACCTTCAGCGGGATCGGCGTCTACCGGCCGGAGCTGTTTGCGGGCGGTGGCGAGGGGGCCTTTCCGTTGGCGCCGCTGCTGCGCGCGGCGATGGCCCGCGGGCGGGTGAGCGGGGAGCTCTACCAAGGCTGCTGGGTCGATGTCGGCACCCGCGAACGCCTGGCCGAGGTGGAGCGCATCGCCACCGAGGCATGATCGACGGCGCAGCCGGCCGGCGGTGACCTTTGCCACCCGCGGCTGGCCGCCGAGCCGTTGTTGCGGGAAGGGGGAAGCGTGGGGCAGGAGATCGAGGGGATTGAATTCGGCCAGGGGGATTTCGACCGCTTCGACGAACGTCTCCGGGAGGAGACCGCGCGCCTGGAACGGCTGTTCGCGGAGGACGCCTTTGCCAGCGATGGCCCGGTGGTCGGTTTCGAGCTGGAGGCGTGCCTGGTGGACGCCGGCGGTGACCCGGCGCCGTTGAACGCCGAGTTGCTGGAACGGCTCGGTGACCCGGACGCGGTGCCCGAGCTGGCCCGCTTCGACTTCGAGCTCAACAGCCCGCCGCGGGCCCTGGTCGGGGACGTGCTGAGCCGCATGCGGCGCGGACTGGACGAGAACTGGGCCGAGTGCAGGGAAGCCGCCGCCGCCATCGGCGCCCGCGCCCTGCTGGTCGGAATCCTGCCGACCCTGCGCGACGAGGACCTGGTGCCCGGCAACATGTCCGAGCTGCGTCGCTACCGCGCCCTCAACGAGCAGGCCCTGCGCCTGCGCGGCGGCCGGCCCATGCAGCTCGACATCACCGGCGTCGAGCACCTGGAGTGCGAACATCCCGACGTGATGCTGGAGGCGGCCGCCACCTCGTTCCAGCTGCACCTGCAGGTGCCTCAGGCGACGGCGGTGCGCCACTACAACGCGGCCCAGATCGTCTCCGCGCCGATGGTCGCGGCGGCGGCCAACTCCCCCTACCTGTTTGGGCGCGACCTGTGGGATGAGACCCGTATCCCGCTGTTCGAGCAGTCGGTGGCCCTGGGCGGAATCGCCGCCGCGGCGCAGGGGCCGCTGCGCCGGGTCGGCTTCGGCAGCGGCTACCTGCGCGCCTCCATGTTCGAATGCTTTAGCGAAAACCGCGACCATTTCCCGGTGCTGCTGCCGGTGGCGCTGGACGCCGCCGTGGATGAATTGGCCCACGTGCGCCTGCACAACGGCACCATCTGGCGCTGGAACCGGCCGATCATCGGCTTTGAGGCCGGCCAGCCCCACCTGCGTATCGAACACCGGGTGTTGCCCAGCGGGCCGAGCAGCATCGACCTGGTGGCCAATGCGGCGCTCTTCTTCGGCCTGGTGCAGGCCCTCGCCGATGCCGATACGCCGCCGGAACGGCAGCTGGAGTTTGCCCGCGCGCGTGACAACTTCTACGCCGCCGCGCGCTTCGGCCTGGAGGCCCAGGTGGACTGGCTCGACGGCCGCCGTCATCCGTTGGCGGAGCTGTTGCGCGAGGAGCTGCTGCCCCTGGCCCGCCGCGGTCTGGAGGCCCTGGCCCTCGACGGGTACGATATCGAGCTCTATCTGGGCGTGATCGAGGCGCGCCTGCGCAGCGGCCGCAACGGCGCCGTCTGGCAGCGGGCCTTCGTCGCCCGCTTTGGTCGCGACATGCACACCCTTGCCGAGGCCATCATCGAGTGTCAGGCGCGGGGGATGCCCGTCCACGAGTGGCCAGTTTGACGCGAGCGCGGAGAGATTGATGCTGAGCGAAATGGAGGGGCTGCCCGCCGGCCTGCTGGAGGCGGAGCCGGGAGAGCTGTACCGTCTGCTGCCGGGCCCCAGTCTGATCCACCTTCCGGGCGAGCGGGCCGAACCGCTGTTCGTCTCGCTGCTGCTGCACGGCAACGAGGATGCCGGGCTGCGCGCGGTGCAGCGCCTGTTGCAGAAGGTCGGCGGGCGGACGTTGCCGCGCGCCCTGTCGCTGTTCGTCGGCAACGTGGCCGCGGCGCGCCACGGCCTGCGCCGGCTCGACGGTCAGCCGGACTACAACCGGGTCTGGCCCGGCGGTGAGGCGCCGGCCTCGCCGGAACGGGCAATGATGGCGGAGGTGGTGGAACGCATGCGTGAACGGCGGGTCTTTGCCAGCGTCGACGTGCACAACAACACCGGTCTCAATCCCCACTACGCCTGCATCAACCGCCTCGATCGCCGCAGCCTGCAGCTGGCGGCCCTGTTCGGGCGTACCGTGGTCTACTTCCTGCGTCCCCAGGGCGTGCAGTCGATGGCCTTCGCCGAGCTCTGTCCGGCGGTCACCCTGGAGTGTGGCAAGGCCGGTGAGCGGCGCGGCGAGGAGCACGCGGCCGAGTACCTTGAGGCCTGCCTGCACCTGTCGGAATTTCCTGCCCACCCGGTCGCCGCCCACGACATCGACCTGTTTCACACCGTGGCGGTGGTCAAGGTGCCGGACGAGCAGCCGTTCGGTTTTGGCTGCGAGGCGGGGCCCCTCTGCTTCGTCCCCGATATCGAGCGGATGAACTTCCGCGAACTGGAGGCTGGCACCGCCATCGCGCGGGTGGCCGACGGCCGCCTGCCCCTGCGGGTAGAGGACGAGCACGGCGAGCCGGTGGCCGCCGACTACTTCCGCCTCGACGGCGACTGGCTCTGCACTGTGCGCCCGGTGATGCCCTCCATGCTTACCCTGGACGAACGGGTGGTGCGGCAGGATTGTCTCTGTTACCTGATGGAGAGGCTGGAGCTGCCGGCGGTGGCCGGCAGCAGTGAATAGTCGAAAGTGAATAGTGGCCAGTTGGGGTGCCGGCCCGTCGGGCCGGCGCCGTTGTCGAAAGCTTGTCGGGCTGTCGCCCGACACCGCAACCATTCACTCTCGACTATTCACTTTTCACCGTTTGTTGTTCAGTGCTTTTCCCGCTCCCCCGCCACGAACACCTCGTACCAGACCAGCCCGATCAGCTCGTGGAAGAAGGCGTCGTTGCGCTTCATTGCCCGGGCACTGGGCAGCCAGGCCAGGACCCCCTTTTCCAGGACGCCCTCGGTGGTGTAGCCGGTCGGTGCGGGGGTCACCTCGAAGCCCTCGTGGCGGAAGGCGAACAGCGAGCGCGGCATGTGTTTGGCACTGGTCACCAGCAGGATCCGGTGGATGCCTTGGGGGTTCAGCAACTCGCGGGCGTAGCGGGCATTGTCGAAGGTGGTGAGGCTGCGGCCGTCGCTCCACTTTACCGGCACGCCGAACTCCGTTTCCAGGGCCTTTTTCATCAGCACGGCGCCGCTCACCCCGGAGTGCAGCGGGTCTCCGCCGATCACCGCCAGGGGCAGGTGGGTGCGGCGGTAGAGGAAGGCGGCGTAGCGCACGCGCTCCAGGGAGCTGCCGCCGGTCACCGTGCCGCCGTATTCGGGCGCACCGGGGTAACGGTCGCCGCCGAGGACCACGATGGCCTGGGCGTCGCTGTGCACAAAGGCCTGCTGGTTCAGTGGCGGAATCCGTTCGACGACGCCGGCGAGCAGCTGGCTGGTGGCCGGGAGGCTGGCGAAATAGAGCAGCAGGCAGCCGCCGGCGATCAACAGGCGGCCGAATCGAACCTTCTTCAACAGCAGGAACAGGCTGCCGAGCAGGATCAGCAGCAGGCAGCCGGCGGGCGGGTAGATCACCTGCTCGAGGATGCGGGTGGTGGCGATGTCCATGGTGCTCCGGTTCCTGCGGGCGCGACCGCGCGGCGTGGTGGAATGCGCGCCACGTTAACGGAGCCGGGGTGGCGGCCGCAACCGCCGCCGGGGATTATTTTTCGAGCACCCCGCGGGCCTGAGCGTCGGCGTGGTAGGAGGAGCGCACCATGGGGCCGCTGGCGACGTGGGAGAAGCCGAGTTCGCGGCCCAGCTCCGCGAGCTGCTCGAATTCCGCTGGGGTCACGAAGCGCGCCACCGGCAGGTGGTGCAGGCTCGGCTGCAGGTATTGGCCGAGCGTCAGCATTTCGCAACCGTGGTCGCGCAGGTCGCGCATCACCTGCGCCACCTCGTCCAGCTCCTCACCGAGGCCGAGCATCAGGCCGGACTTGGTCGGCACCGGGGGCACCCGCTCCTTGTAGCGCGCCAGCAGTTCCAGCGACCAGCGGTAGTCGGCGCCGGGGCGGGCCTGGCGGTAGAGGCGCGGCACGGTTTCCAGGTT
>CAZMMH010000035.1:0-12189 GCA_964567315.1 uncultured Gammaproteobacteria bacterium | reverse complement strand
CTGCTCTGGAAGACCGGACGCTACAGGAGGAGTTGCCGGGCTATCGGGATTATGCCCAGCGCGTACGCTATCGGTTGATTCCGGGAATCTATTGAAGAGGCTCATCGGTGCGAGTTGATGGGGCGGGTAAAGAAGGTTCGTTTTCAGAATGCGCAAGACAGGGTGCAAGCGCGCGCAACAAAGCGTTGCACACGGACTCGCAAGCTCGCAGGTGAACGCTGCGTTGAGACTGTCGAATTCGGCCGAAACTCCCGGCGGATGGAAGGGGCGCCCGTCACTTGGTTCCGCCGCGCTGCCTGAACAGTGTATTGGCGCGCCGGGCGAGGCCGGCCACGTCGACGCCAGCGAGGAGCGCGTCGTCGGCGACGCCCAGGGCTACGTTGACTTCGTGTACCTTCGTGAGGGTGACGGGGGCGGCGGCGGCCTTGGCGAGTTCGCCGGCCATGGCCTCGAACTCATCCCGGCTGGCGCGCCGGCCGCCGCCCCAGCTGAGACCTTCCAGCGTCCTGCGGTAACGGTCGAGGGCGGCGATGGCGCTATCCGCGGCGTCCGTGCCGCCCGGCGCCAGGACCTGCCTGGCAGCCTCCAGGCGGCGCCTCAGGGCCGCCTCATCCTCCTGCCCGCTGTCACGCTGCCCGCCGACGTTGGTGTCGCGGCCGACGTTGCTTGGCAGGGTGACGTTGCCCCACGGCTCGGCGTGGGCCGCCGGGAAGGGTGTGGCGTTCCCTGCGGAAAGCACGTTGTAGATCATGGGCGCGAGGCCCAGGGTGATGACGGCGACGGTCAAGCAACGGCTGACCCGGTTCCTGGTGGACATGCTCTGTTCTCCGTTCGAGGCCCGGATCCCGCATCGGGCGCATGGATGGACGTGCGGGGAGCAGGCAGCAGGCCCATCGTCCGGCGCGTGGTTAGTATAGCCATCGCTAGGGTCGGCAACCTTGCGCCGGTGGCGCCACTGGCGTTTCAGCCCCGCAGCCGCTCCAGCTGCGCCTTCGCCGTCCCACTTTCCAGGGTGCTACGCGCCAGTTTCACGCCTTCGCCGATATTCGCCGCACCTCCGCCGAGGTAGATGCGCACGCCGGCGTTGTAGACGACGGCGTCGGCTACCTCGGGGTTGTCGCCGGCAAGCGCCTGCCCGGTGAGGCGTGCGGTCTCGTCCGGCGACCGGCAGGGCATCGGCGCGCGCTCGGGCAGACCGTAATCACCCGGCGCCAGGGTGAGGCTTTCCAGCTTTCCGCCACGGTACTCGCGGGCCGCCACCGGCTGCAGCGGCAGTTCGTCGGCACCGTCGAGCCCCGCTACGGCGATCACGTGCTCGGCCCCCTGGGCCACCTGTACCTCGAGGAACTTCTCCAGGAACTTGCCGTGGGCCGCGCCGACCACGGAGCGGCGGGCGTTGCCCGGGTTGATCATCACCTCGCAGCTGTGCAGGAAGGAACGGTAGAAGAGCAACTCGCGGGTGGGGCGCAGCCGCTCAATGCCGTGGCAGTAGACGCGGGCGTGGAGGAAGCCGAAGCCGTGCCGCTCGATATTGGCCTGCACCCGAGCCGGTTCCTGGTAGGCGGGGATGCCGAGCGCCTCCAGGACCCGGCCGCTGGTGACCCCGTGCTTCGGCGGCAGGCCGTCGGAGCCGTGCAGCAGCATGGGCACGCCGGCGGCGGAGGCGAGGATGGCGGCGGCCGGGCCGAGTTGGAGCGAGTCCTTGCGTCCGTCGTAGGGGCCGTTGGCGTTGACCAGGTTGTCCACCTGCGGACGGATGGTGTCCGCGGCGGCGTAGATGGCGTCGAAGAAGCCGAGGTATTCGTCGAGTACCGCCCCCTTGTAGCGCATGGCGGTCATGAAGGCGCCCACCTGGGCCGGGTCGCTCTCCGGCGAGAAGAGGAATTCCAGGGCGTCGCGCGCCTCCTCGCGGGAGAGGTTGCGGGCGCCGCGCTTGCCCTTGGCGATGTCGCGCAGGTGGTAACGGAAGCGCAGGCCCCGTTCGCTGGTGAAGCTGGTGTTCGACATGCTGCTGGATTCCGGAGTGATTGGGAAAACGGTGCGACTCAGTGACCTGGCGAGAGGGCGTCGCGGATCTTGCAGAGCAGGCTGCCGATGGGGCGCGGTTTGGCCGGGGTGACCGTGTCCTGAATGAAGTCGGCCACCGCCGTCGCCGGATCGGGCTCGGCGGTGAGCACCGTCTCGATGCCGCGGCGACGCATCTTGTCGGCGAAGCTTTCCCCGGCGCTGGCCCCGATCACCGCGGCGCAGGCCTTGAGGGGGTGGGGCCCCGCGTCGCGGTAGTGGTGCCACACCAGCGCCTTGGGCAGGGTGATGCGTTCCACCTCCCGGACGGCCGGTGCCGCCTCCGCGCCGGCGGCGGAGACCTCGAAGATGATCCAGTCGGCGCACTTGCCGATGTGGCCGGCGACGGTACGGCCATCGCGGCTGGCGACGGCGATGCGGATGGACACGGATGCTCTCCTGGGCTCTTGTCCTGCCATTTTATGCGGTTATCGGCGGGGCGGGAAAGCGGCAGTCATTCCTGGAACCATCGAAGACACTGAATACGTCGAAAAGGCGCTGTGCGGGGCGAAGCTCGGGGGTGCGTGACACTGCGTCCCGGCCGCTTCGGGGAAGGCAGGCGGGAGAAACAGGGTGCCGGGGAGCCGGGATGACCGGGCGCTCCCCTTCGCGGGCCGGCGTCGGCTTCCGCCAAGGCGGGATGGGGTGGGTTGCCTTGTGTGTGCAAGCGCCAGCGCTGAAGATTGCCTCGCTGCCGGGGTCGCCCGTTCACCCCCGACCGTTCGCCTTTTCGGTGTAGTCAGTGTCTTCGGTGGCTTCACTGCCTGCATGCGTGTGGACGGACGGGAGTCGGCACACGCGTGCCCGCTCGCGAATCCGCGGCGTCAGTGGACGAGGGGGCTGAGGAAGCCCACCGTGAGCAGGATGCACTGGCTCGCCTGGGTGGCCAGGGTCAGGGGGATGGCGGGCATCAGGTTGCCGCGCAGCAGGGTCTGGCTGGCGATGGCGGCGGGCACCACGGCCAGCAGCACCAGGTAGCCGCCGGTAGGCAGGCCGGCCGGCAGCAGCATGGCGAAGCCAAGGACGAAAAGCGCCGGCAGGCCGTAGCGGGCGCGCCGGGCGCCGAGGCGCACGGGCAGGGTCAGCTTGCCCGCCTGGCGGTCGGCGTCGATGTCGGGAATCGAGTTGACCCAGAGAATGGCGGCGACGAAGGTGCCGACGCTGGCACCGGTCCAGAGGGCCACCGGCGGCACGTGGCCGAGCTGGATGTAGCTGGTACCGGCCAGGGGCAGGATGCCGAAGCAGGTGCCCACCACCAGGTCGCCGAGGCCGCGGCAGGCGAGGCAGGGCGGCGCCGAGTAGAAGATCGCCAGCAGGCCGCCGGCCAGGCCGATGCCGAGGATCAGCGGGCCGCTGACCCAGGCGAGCCACAGGCCGACCAGGGCGCCGCCGGCCAGCAGGGCGGCGCCGAGGCGGCCGGTCTCGGCCACGCCGAGCACGCCGTTCTGAATGAAGCGGCTGCCGCCGGAGAAGGGGAAGATGCGTCCCTGGTTGGCGGCGTCGGTGCCGTTGCGGGCATCGAAGTAGTCGTTGATCACGTTGGCCCCGGAGTGGATCAGGGCGATGCCGAGCAGGGTCAGCAGGGCGTTGCCGACGGCGAGCTCGCCGCGCAGGCCCCAGGTCAGGGCGAGGCCCACCAGCACGGGCAGCAGGGAGGCGGTGAGGAAGGCGGGGCGAGTGGCGGCGAAGAGGGTGACGAAGCGGTTGCCGGCGGTGCGGCGATGGAAGATCTCGCTGTTCGGTTCGGCCATGTCACGTCCTTTGGCGGGCTCGCTGCCAGCGGCTGCCGGCGCTGAGCGACAGCCTAGCACAGGCCGGGACAGGCCGGGCGACCGCCCGGGGAGGGCGGCCGCGGGGCCGTCAGTGCTGCATGTGTCCCATGCCCTGCATCCCGCCCATGCCGCCCATGCCCTGCATGTTCATGTTGTCCATGATCGCGCGGACCGGCGCCTCGATCTGCTTGCTGCTGCCGTCCTCGAACTTCAGGGTCAGCGCCACCTTGGCGCCCTCGTGCAGCGGCTGGGTCAGGCCGATCAGCATGATGTGCAGGCCACCGGGCTTGAGGGCGGTCTTGCCGCCGGCGGCGATGTCCATGCGCGGGATCTTGCGCATGCGCATCACGCCGTTTTCCATGGTGTGGGTGTGCAGTTCGACCACCTTGGCCGCCGGGCTGCTGGCGGCGACCACCGCGTGGTCGACGCTGCCGGTGTTGCTCAGCAGCATGAAGGCGGCGCTGTTGGGCTGGCCGGGCGGCACGGCGCGGACGTAGGCGCCGCTGACGTCAACCTGGTCGGCGGCGCTGCCGGCGGCGAGTGCACTGCCGGAGACGGCGAACAGCAGGCCGAGGCCGAGGGTGCGGATGAGCTTGTGCATGGTGTTCTCCTGTTGGGTAATGCGGGGTTGGGGCCGGACTATTTTTCCGCCAGCAGCTTGCGCACCTCGGCGACGATGGCGGCCGGCTTGGTGCCGTGGGCCAGGGTCGCGCGCAGTTTGCCGTGGCGGCCGATGACGTAGGTGAAGGCGGAGTGGTCGATGGTGTAGCCGAGGGCCGAGGAGGGCTCCTTGACCACCCGGTAGAACACGCCGTATTCGTTTGCCACCGCCTTGACCTGTGCCGGCGTGCCGGTGACGCCGACGATGTGCGGGTCGAAGTACTGGGCGTATTCGGCCAGCCGCTTGAGGGTGTCGTGCTGGGGGTCGACGCTGACGAAGATGCCGTCGACCTGGGCGCGCTCCGCCGGGGTCATCAGGCGATAGGCGCCCTGGATCATCGCCAGCGAGGTGGGGCAGATGTCCGGGCACATGGTGTAGCCGAAGTAGAGCAGCACCACCTTGCCGCGGTCCTTGGACAGCGATACCGGGCCGTCGAGGGAGTTGAGGGTGAAGTCGCCGCCCTCGGCCTTGCCCGAGGTGGCGAGGCTGGCGTGACCGCTCCCGGCCGGCGGGTGCCAGAACACGGCCAGCCAGACGCCGGCGGCGGACAGTACGACGACGAGGATCAGGGGTAGGAGACGTTGCATCGGCGGACCTCGGGGTGGGCCCCGGCCGTGCGGACGGTCAGGGGCGGATGGTGTCGAAACGGAAGGGGAAGGCGAGCAGGCCGTGCTCGGTCTGCACCAGCACCTCGGCCTTCCACTCCATGCGCGAACGGGTGCAGACCGGCAGAATCGCCTTGCCGGCATAGCCGACCCCTGCGCGCTTGAGGGGAAAACGGTTGAAGCCCATGTCCATGTTGACGCCGGTGAAGTCGACGACCACCCGCTGGGCCTGAATCCCGGAAAGCTTCAGGTGCACGGTGATCGGCTTGAGCGCCACCACGGGCAGCGGCAACAGGGCCAGGCTGGCGCTGCGGCCGTCCGGCAGCGACGCGGTGCACGGCCCGACCTGCAGGTCGCAGACGGGAATCGTTGCGGTGGCGGCGGTCTTCGGCCTGAATACGCCGCCCGCCTTCCACCAGGCGATACCCGCCACGGTGACAGCCAACAGCGCTACCAGCGTCCAAAGCAACTTCTGCGTTTGCTTCAAACGGACTTCCCCTTCCAGTGTGGCCACGCCGCGAACCCTCAGTGCGTACGTGGCAGAGGTGCATCATCGCCGGGGCCGGGCGCGTCTGCAAGGGGTGACGGCGCATGGGGGCTCAGAACCTCACCGCGGCGCGCAGCCAGCCGTTGACTCCGGGCTCGTTGGCGTAGGCCAGGACGGTGTCGAAATCGTTGGCGCGGTTGAGGTGGTTGCGGTAGGTGCGGTCGAAGACGTTGTCGACGCCGGCGCTCAGCTCCACGTGTTTGCCGGCCTTGAGATGGCCGTAGAGGTCGAGTACGCCCCAGCCGCCGGTCTTGCCGACGTCGCCGCCGTTGCTGTCGATCCGGTACTGCTTGGCGGCCATGCGCACCCGCGCGCCGAGGGACCAGCTGGCGCGGCCGTAGCCGGCGTCGAGGGTGGCGGTGAGCGGCGGGATCTGGGCGATGGGCCGGTCGTCGGTCTCGTTGTTGGCGTAGGTGTAGGCCAGCTTGAGGCCGGTGTTCCAGCCGCCGCCCCAGCGCAGCCTGCCCTCGGCCTCGACCCCGGTGAGCACGGCGTCGACGTTGCGGTAGACCTCGGCGCCGTTGCTGACCAGGATGCCGCTCTGACCCTGGGCCTTGTCCTTGAGGATGAAGTCCGCCACGTCGTCGTAGTAGAGCGCCGTGGTCAGGCTGGCGGCGCGCCCGCCCAGGTTCAGGCCGACCTCGGCCTGGCGGTGCACCTCGGGATTGAGGTCGGGGTTGCCGACCTTCATCATCATCATGCCGCTCATGCCCATGGCGATGAAGCGCTCGGTGGCGTCGGCCGTGCGCACGCTGCGGCTGAGGTTGAGGTAGACGTTGCCCTGGCCGCTGCCCACACCCTGCTCCAGGCGCAGGAAGCCGCCGACATTGTCCTCGCTGACGCTCCTGGCGGTCTTGCCGTAGACCGCGCTGTAGAGCTGGTTGGGGGTCCACATGGCCGCCGTCGGTTTGAGTGCGGCCTTGCCGGCGTCGCTGGTGACGTGGTCCAGGCGCAGGCCCGCCTTCAGCCGGGTGCGTTCGGCCAGCGGCCCCTCGCCCTGGAGGAAGACGCCGGTCTGGGCCAGGGAGACGTCGGGCCAGACGAAGGCGGCGTCCTTGCCCAGATAGTTGTACTGGATCGCGTCGCGGCTGTTGGCCTGGTGGTCGACTCCCAGGGTCAGGGTGGTCTTGCCCAGGTAGAGCTCGCCGCTGACCCGGCCGCCGACGGTGTTCGAGGTGGAGGGAATGCGCTTTTCGCTCATCACGCTGGCGATGGGGCGCAGGCTGTAGTTGTCCATCACGTGCTTGACGTCGCTGCCGTAGAGCTCGGCCTTGACGCCCACGGCGGCACCCTCGTGGGAGAACTTGAGGCGCACGTTGTCGCTGTCGCTCTGGGGGCTGTCCATGCCGCCGAAGAACAGGATGTCCGAGCCGCGGGTCGCCCCCAGGCTCAGCTCCAGGCGGGTCGCCGCCGACGGGGTGAGGCCGAAGATCGCGCTGCCGCTCTTGGTGGTGTAGGCCGAGCGTACCGATTTGCCGTCGCCGTCCTGGTAGTCGTTGGCGTCGGCGTAGTCGCCCAGCAGGCGGACGAAGCCGGTCTCGCCGCCGGCGGCCAGGTCGGCGAACAGGTTCTTGGCGTCGCCGTTGCCCTGGTAGCCGCCGCCCAGCTTGCCGCGGAAGTGTTCGCCGCCGGTGAAGCGTGGGGTGACGCGTTCGAACAGCACGGTGCCGCCGCTGCCGCCGCCGCCATAGAGCACGCTCTGGTTGCCCTTGATCACCGTGACCCGGTCGTAGGTCTCGGGAGCGGCGTAGGAGCTGGGCGGGTCCATGCGGTTGGGACAGCCGCCGTGGATGTAGGCGCCGTCGAGCAGCACGTTGAGGCGGGTCTGGGACTGGCCGCGGATCACCGGGTCGAGGCCGTGGCCGCCGAAACGGATGCCGGAGACGCCGTTGACCTGGGTGAGCAGGGCACCGCCGTCGGCCGGCAGGCCCTCGACCGTATCCGGTGTCAGCGTGACCCGGTCGGCGTCGGGGAGGGCAGGCGCCTCGACGGTGATGTCGGGCAGGGTGGCGGCGGTGTGTTCGGCGGCTTGCGCCGCAAGCGGGGCGAGGGCGGCGAGGCCCAGGACGGCAGGGCGGTACAGCATGCGGGCTCCAGGGGGTTCGTCGGGGGATTCCCGATTAAGAGGGCAATTGCCGTGCCAGCGGGCAAGTGGCTGATTCGCCGGAAGGCGGGGCCAGCGGGACGTCCATCGTTGCGGCATATGCCGCACTCGCCGCGGCATATGCCGCGGCGTTCAGGGGTGCAGCAGGCCGCCCGCGGTCAGGCCGCCGAAGAGGATCAGCAGCAGCCCGCCGAGGCGCTGCAGGGTGTGGCGGTGCAGGCGCAGCTGGCTGCGCAGTTGGCGGCCGAACCAGGCCAGGGCCAGGCCGAACAGCACGCCGGGCAGCAGCACCGCGCCCAGGCCGAAGGCCGCGCCGAGGGTGAAGCCGCTCCAGGGGTCGCCGCTGGCCGCGGCGGCCAGGGCCACCGTGCCCAGGGGCACGCAGGGGTTGAGGGCCAGGCCGAGGCCCATGGCGAAGGCGCCCAGGCGCAGGCGCGGACGCCGGCCACGCGGCGGTGCCACCGTGACCTCGGCGGCGGGGCGCGGTGTCCGGCAGCGCGGGCGGCGCAGCATGAGCAGGCCCATGGCGACGGTCGCGAGACCGAGGAACAGTCCGGCCCGCCCGCCCTGCAGCGCGCCGCTGAGGGTGTGGCCGGCCCAGCCGGCGGCGGTGCCGAGCAGGGTGTAGCCGGTGAGGCGGCCGGCGGAGAAGGGCAGCAGCGCCCGCCACGGTGCCGCGGCCTGGGCGGAGAGGAATACCGGCCCCAGGTAGGGCAGGCAGGCGACGCTGCAGGCGCCGGCACCGAACACCAGGCCGGTGAGGGCGGCGGCGCCGAGGGTGAGGTTGGCCTCCATCTCAGGCCTTGGCGCCGCGGCCGAACAGCCGCCAGCGCTCCCAGCGGGTCTGCGCCTGCTTGCGCCGTTTGAAATAGGCCGGGTCTGCGCGGAACAGCGGCAGGCCCATGTAACGGATCTGCAGCGCGTCCCTGTCGGGGCAGAACTCCACGCAGCGGCCGCACAGGGTGCAGTCGGCGAAGGTCACGTCGCGCCGCTGCATGTCGGTATGGATCTCGCGAATGTCCATGGGGCAGGCCTTGGCGCAGAGTCCGCACTTCTCGCAGCGCGGCTTGCCCTGCTTGACCAGGCGCACGAAGCCCAGCTTGCGCACCGTCGCCTGCATCGCCAGCATCGGGCAGACCCGACAGAAGGGCTGGCGCACGCTCAGGCTCACGGCGATCAACAGGCCGAAGAGCAGGTTGGCGATCAGCGACAGTGCCAGGTAGCCGCCGCTGGCGTGATCGAGCACCAGCTGGCGGCTGTCGCCGCTGGCCAGGGTGGTGAGGATGCGGCTGGGGCAGATGGAGCAGTAGGGGTTGCCCAGCTCGTGGCCGACCACGCCGAGGCCGGTGAGCAGCGGGAAGCCGAACACCAGCAACAGCAGGGCCCACCACTTCACCGGCCGCAGCCGCTCGACCAGCCCCCGGGGCAGGGAGTCGTGCTGGCGCAGGCCGAGCTTGCGCCCGAGCAGGTTGAGGGTTTCCTGGAAAAAGCCCAGGGGGCAGAGCCAGCCACAGAAGGCCTTGTTCAGGAACACGAACAGCAGCATGAAGGTGAGCAGGGTGACGATGGTCGGCATCAGCGCGCCGAGCACCGCGCCGCCGGCCGCGATCACCCCGCCGAGGCGGTGGGCGAACTGGTGCTGCAGGCTGATCAGGGCGCAGTAGTCCGCGGTCTGGCTGTCGTAGGCGCAGGTCAGCACCGGGAAGGCGCCGGAGAGTTTGTCCGCGGCATAGAAGCCGACCACGCTGCCGCCGTAGACCAGGAACAGGAAGCTGGCGAGTTGCAGCGTGCGCCGCAGCAGGGTGAGGTTGATGAGCCCTTTCATGCACGTTTCTCCTTGCGGCCGCCGCCGAGGCGGACCAGGCCGAGGCCGGCGAGGAAACCGAGGCCGGTGACCAGCAGGGCCTGGCCGCCGGATTGCCAGTGGCTCGGGTTCACGTAGTAGGCGGCGCTCAGGTTGGTCCGGTAGAGCACGCCGTCGGCCACGGCGCCGCTGCGCACGGTGAACTCCGCCGGTCGGTTGTTGTTGCGCCCGGGTTGTACCTGCGAGAAGTCGTCGGGCAGGGTGAACGCCACCCGGCCGGCGGCGTCGCTGCGCGCCTGCAGGCGGCTGCCGTTGCTGGTTTCCAGGCCGACCCAGCTGTCGGCGAGCGGCGCACCGTCGAAGCGCAGGCGGAAGACGGCCTGGCGACCGCCGGTGTAGCGCCAGTGCTCCCGCGGCAGCGGGTCGGGCACGATCTCCAGCGGCAGCTTTTGCGCCGCGGTGAGCTCCGCGGGGCTGTGACCGCTAGGTTTGCCGCCGGCGGAGAATTGGTAGCGCAGGGCCGACTCCACCAGGGTCGAGTCGCGCCGTACGGCCGCCAGGGCGCGATAGTTGTTGATGCCGTCGGGGCGCAGGGCCGCCTTGCCGTCGGCGGCCAGCGCCAGCGGGCGCGGCTGCACGGTGGGCGGCCACAGGGCGGCGGTGGCGCCGGCGGCATCCTGCAGGTAGAGGGCCGCGGATGCGCGGCCATGGCCGCCGTGGCCCTGCCCGGCGGCGGCGTGGTGGGCGTGGCCGCCGGTGGGGTGGGGGCTCCACAGCAGTTCGGCGTGGGCCCAGGGGCTGCTCAGCAGCAGGCCGGCGGTGGCGGCCAGGGTCAGGATTCTGCGCATCAGGGTGCCTCCTCAGAAGCTCAGCGACAGGCCGGCGGTGTAGCGGCGTCCGGGGTTGACCACGATGGAGATATCCTCGGCGTTGTAGACGCCGTCGTCGTTGCTGTCGCCGGAGACCCGCGCGGTGTTGAAGTAGCGGCGGTCGAACACGTTGTCGACCCGGGCGAACAGGGAGAGGCCGCTGTTGCCCACGGGCCGGTCGTAATTGAGCAGCAGGTTGAGTTCGCCGTGGCCGCCGATCTTCAGCTGGTTGATCTCGTCGGCGTAGTAGCGGCTGCTGGCGTCCACCTCGGCGGTGAGCAGCCAGTGGGCGGCCGGGTGGATGCGCAGGGCGGCGTTGAGGTGGTGGTGAGGCGTGCGCGGGACCTGGTTGCCGGTGACATCAAACGGGACCTGGCTGTAGACGCAGTGGCCGTGGAAGTGGGAACTGCAGAGCTTCAGGTTGAAGTTGTCGTAGCGGGTGTAATAGGCGTCGAGATAGGTGTAGGCGAGATCCAGGGAGAGCAGGCGCGCGGCGTCGGTGCGCAGGGAGAGCTCGAGGCCGCGGCTGCGCATGTCGCCGATGTTGGCGTAGATGTTGTCGGCCGAGGTGGTGTACTGGCCGGCGGTGGACTGGACGTGGTCGTAGCGGTCGAGCTGGAACACGGCGAGGTCGAGGTCGGTGCCGACGCCGAAGGGCGCGCCGCGGGCGCGCAGGCCCAGTTCCAGGTTGACGGTGTTCTCCGGCTTGAGGTTCGGGTTGGGGTCGGTGGCCTGGGTCGGGCTGCTGCTGCCGGTGAACAGCTGGGTCACCGAGGGCGCGCGGAAACCGGTGGAGGCGTTGCTGTAGAGGTCGAGGTTGGCGCTGAGCGCGAGGTTGGCGCCCAGGCGCCCGGAGGCGACGTCGAAGGTCTTGCCGCCGTTGTCGCTTGGCGTGAGGTGGTCCGTGTAGTCGAGGGCGATGTGGTCGCCACGGGCGTTGGCGGTGAATACCAGTGCCTCGGCGGCGCGCAGCTTGAGTTCGCCGTAGACGGCGGCCACCTTTTCGTCGGTGGCGTTGTTGCCGGAGAGGGCGCCGACGGTGCAGGCGCCCCAGGCCTCGCTGCAGTCGAGCTTGGTGACCTTGTTGTCGTAGCTGTTGGCACGCAGGTCGAGCCCCGCCATCCAGGCCAGCCGCCGGCCGCCCATGCGCAGCTCGCTCTTCAGCCCCTGCTGCACCTGGGCGTAGTCGTTGTCGTTGGAGTAGGCGCTGGGATCGGCGTCCAGGGGCGCGGTGAGAAATTTGGTGTTGTCGCTGAAGCGGTAGCCGTTGACCATCAGGTTGCCGCCCTGCCCGAAGTCGCGGGCGTAGGTGAGGAAGTACTTCTGCAACTCCACGTCGAAGTGGCTCGCGTAGTCGTTGTAGGCGGGGTCGGTGCTGCGCGGATCGTTGTGGGCGGCGGTGACGCCGCGCACGGAGCCGTGGCTGTTCTTCTTGCGCTTCGCCAACTCGAAGCCGAAGGTGAGGTCGCTCATGTCGTCGAGGTAGAGCTGGGCCTTGCCGTTGACGTAGTCGGCCCGGGAGGCGGAGTCTTCGTAGTAGCCGTCGGTCTGGCGCCGCGACACCTGGATGTGGGCGCTGCCCTTGCCGCCGGCGACGCCGACCCGGCCGAGGCCCTTGTAGTAGCCGAAGCTGCCGCCCTCGGCGGCAACCCTGACCCCGGCCTGCTTGGCGCCGCGCTTGGTGGTGATGATCACCGCGCCGGCCAGGGCGTCGTCGCCGAACAGGTAGGAGGCGCCGCCCTTGATCACCTTGATCGATTCGA
>CAZMMH010000034.1:0-12319 GCA_964567315.1 uncultured Gammaproteobacteria bacterium | reverse complement strand
CACCATCTGCGACTTGCCGACCCCGGGCGGGCCCCAGAGCATGACCGGGGTATGGTCGCCGGTGGCGGCACTGCGGAACTCGCGGTCGAGGACGGTCAACAGCTGTACGGGACGCATCTTTCCTCCAAAACGGGGCGGCCGGTTCCCGGCCGCGGCATGGCGCCAATATTACCTAGGGGCCCGGTCGGAAAACCAGTTGACCCATCGTGGCCGGGGTTATTCGCCATAGGAAAACCTGTCTCGCGCAGAGACGCGAAGAAGAAATTCGATTCGCCACAGAGATCGCAGAGGACACAGAGGACACAGAGAAAAACGATTCGCCACTTTTCCGACTTCGGCTGGCCTCCAACCTCGCGCCGTGACGCCATGGCCACGTTCCGACAACGCCCACACGCTCCGTGTTCTCTGTGACCTCTGTGGCAAAGATTTTGGTTTTCTTTGCGCCTTTGCGTCTCTGCGCGAGACAAGTCTTTTGACTTTTCTGGCACAAAAAACCCGGCCGGGGCCGGGTCGTTCGTGAGCCGGGCGCGGACTCAGCCGTTCTGCTGCTGGGCCATCTGCTCTTCGACCTGCTTACGCACCTCGACCATGTCCAGCGCCTTGACCTTCTCCAGCACCTCCTCCAGGGCACTCTGCGGAAGGGCGCCGGGCTGGGAGAAGATGATGATCTGCTCCCGGAAGATCATCAGGGTCGGAATGGAGCGGATCTGAAAGTGACCGGCCAGCTCCTGCTGCTCCTCGGTATTGACCTTGGCGAACACCGCATCCGGATACTTTTCCGAGACCTCCTCGAAGATCGGCCCGAAGGTCTTGCACGGCCCGCACCACGGGGCCCAGAAGTCCACCAGCACGATATCGCTGCCGGTGATGATTTCGTCGAAATTGTCCTTGGTGAGTTCGATTGCGGCCATCAGCTGCTCCCTGGTTCGCGCGCCCCGCGGGGGCATGGGGATTGGGGGAAACCGCGCGAAAAGGCGCGGATACGATGGGCGAACCTTACCACCCTGCCCCGGATCGATCCAGCGACGGCCTCAGCCCTGGCGGGTGAAACGGTGGATCTGGCGCCGGGCCTTTTTGTCCGGGCGGTGGCTCGGCTGGGGGTTGGCCAAGCGCTGCAGACGCCGCGCCTCGGCCGCCCGCTCGCGGGCCAGGCGGCTGGCCTCGCTCTCCTCGAACAGCTCCCGCGCCACGCTGGCGGGTCCACGCCGCTCGGAGAGTTGCCGCACGCTGACGGTGAACTCCTCCTCACCGCGGCGGATACGCAGTTCGTCACCCGGGCGCACGGCCCGCGCCGGCTTGACCCGGGCACCGTTGAGGTGGACGTGGCCGCCGTCGACCGCCTCGCCGGCCAGGGCGCGGGTCTTGAAGAAGCGTGCCGCCCAGAGCCATTTGTCCAGGCGAACCTTGGCTTCCTCGCTCATTCCACCGGGTCGCGGTGGCTGGCCCGATTGCGGCCGTTGCGTTTGGAGGCGTACAGGGCCTCGTCGGCCCGTTCGATCAACGCCGCCGGATCGCCGCTGCCTTCCGGAATCACGGTGGCGACACCGAGGCTGAGGGAGACGATCGCGCTCACCTGGGATTTGGCGTGGGGCATGTCGATGGCCTGTACGGCCAGACGCAGCTTTTCCGCGATTTCCATCGCCTGGGACCGGTCGGTGGCGGGCAGGATCACCGCAAACTCCTCACCGCCATAGCGGGCCACCAGGTCGTCGGGCCGCTGCACCGTGTGGTCGAGGGCGCGGGCCACCTGGATCAGACAGTCGTCACCGCCCTGGTGGCCGTAGTGGTCGTTGTAGAGCTTGAAGAAGTCGATGTCGCTGAGCACCAGGGAGAGCGGCCGGCCGTCGCGCGCGGCGCGCTTCCACTCCTGCTTGAGGTGGTCATCGAAGCTGCGCCGGTTGGCGATGCCGGTGAGGCCGTCGAGCACCGAGAGCCGCTGCAGTTCGGCGTTGGCCTTCTCCAGCTGCAGCTTCATCTCCTGCAGGCGGCGGAAGGCCTCGTCGCGCTCCTGCTGGGCCATGTAGCTCTTGGAGTGGGCACGGATGCGCGCGATCAACTCGATGCGGTCGGGCAGCTTGACGATGTAGTCGGTGGCGCCGAGGGCAAAGGCGTCGCGCTTGACCACCGGCTCCTCCTTGGTCGAGAGCACGATCACCGGAATGTCGCGGGTCACCGGATTGAAGCGGTAGCCCTTGAGCAGGGTCATGCCGTCCACCTCCGGCATCACCAGGTCCTGGAGGATGGTGGTGGGCCGCAGCCGCTCGGCCAATTCCAGCGCCTCGGCCGCCTCACCGCAGTAGTGGAACTCGATGTCGTCCTCGCCCTCCAGCATGCGCCGCACGCCCTCGGCGACCATCGCCTGGTCGTCGACCAACAGCACCCGCAGGGTCTGCTCCGCCTGGAAGCCGTTCTCGTCTGCCGCCATCCCGTCTATCCCGTCAGGGCCCGGCGACTGTCGCGGGCGATGCGTGCCCGCAGGGCCGGACCGATTTCCGCCAATGGTAACACCTCGTCCACGGCGTCCAGCTCCACCGCCTTCTTGGGCATGCCGTAGACGGCGCAGCTGGCCTGGTCCTGGGCGATCGTATAGAAGTTGCCGCGACGCAGGGCCAGCAGGCCGGCCGCCCCGTCCCAGCCCATGCCGGTGAGCAGCACGCCGATGCCACGCCCGTGCCAGTGAGCGGCGACACTTTCGAACAGGGCGTTGACCGAGGGCCGGTAGGGTACGTTGCGCGGCTCCTCGCTGTAGGCCAGGGTGCCGCCGGCGGTGAGCACCAGGTGGCCGCCGGCGCCCGCCAGCAAGACGCTGCCCGGCCGCGGCAGGTCGCCGGCCTTCGCCAGGCGCACGGGCAGGGGCACCTGGTCGTCGAGCCAGCGGGCGAAGCTGTCGAGAAACTGCTCATCCACGTGCTGGGCCAGCAGCACCGCCGCCTCCAGATCGTGGGGCAGCGCCGCCAGCACCTGCGCCAGGGCCGCCGGGCCGCCGGTGGAGGCGCCGAGCACCAGCAGCAACGGTTCGTAGGCCGGCGGCGGCGGCGTGCGCGAAAGCTTGTCGCTGCCCACCAGCAGCGCGACCATACGGATCTTGCGCAGCAGGTTAGCCTTCTGCGCCTCGTCCATCTGCCCGAAGTCGGGCACATCCACCGCGTCGAGGGCGCCGGCGCCCATGGCCTCGAAGACCACCCCGGGCTTGGCCTTGGCGCTCTCCGTCACCACCAGAATGGCGCAGGGATTGGCCTGCATGATCTCGCGGGTGGCGGCCACGCCGTCCATCTGCGGCATGAACAGGTCCATCAGGATCAGGTCGGGCGGCTCCTCGGCACAGCGCCGCACCGCCTCGGCCCCGTCGGCGGCGCTCCAGGCGAGGCGGAATTCGCGGTGGGCGATCAGCAGCCGGCGCAGGGCGTCGCGCGCGCGCTGGGAGTCATTGACTATGGCCACCCGCATACTGCTCGCTCCGTTCCCTCAGGCCGGCCCGATGAGGTCGGCGACGGCCTCGATCAGGGTTTCGTCGTGGAAGCTGCCCTTGGCCAGGTAGTAGTCGGCCCCCACCTCCAGACCACGGCTCCGGTCCTCCTCCCGGTCCTTGTAGGAGACGATCATCACCGGCAGCGACTTGAGCCGCGGGTCGTTCTTGATCATGCCGACCAACTCGATGCCGTTCATGCGCGGCATGTCCACGTCGCTGACCACCAGAGCATAATCCCCCACCCGTACCGCATTCCAGCCGTCCATGCCGTCGACCGCCACGTCCACGGCATAGCCGCGCGCCTCCAGCATGTTGCGCTCGACCTCGCGCACGGTAATCGAATCGTCCACCACCAGGATCCGCTTGCGCGGCGCCCCGGCCTCCTCCTCGCCGCGCGAGAGACGCTGCAGACGGCCGCCCGAGATCAGCACCTCGATCGAACGCAGCATGTCGTCGACATCGGCGATCAGCACCGGGGTGCCATCCTCCAGCACCGAGGCGGCGGCCACGTCCTGGACCTTGCCCAGGCGCGGGTCGAGCGGGCGTACCACCATCCGCCGCTCGCCGAGAAAACCCTCGACCACGATGCCGAAACGCCGGTTGCGGTCACTGATCACCACCACCGGCAACTCCTCGGCGCCGTCGTCCTCGGCGTCCAGGTCGAGCAGCTGGTCGGCGGTGATCAGGCCGATGTGCTCGCCGTTGTAGGTGACGTACTGGCGCCCCTCCATGGTCTCGATGCTGTCGCGCCGGACCATCAGGGTGCGCTCGATGCGCGCCAGCGGGAAGGCGTAGGGCTCGCGGGCAATGCGCACCAGCAGGGCGCGGATGGTGGAGAGACTGAGCGGCAGCTGCAGATGGATCCGCATGCCATCGCCCGGCCGGCTGCTGGCGTGGAGCACGCCGCGCATCTCCTGGACCACGCTGTGCACCACGTCGAGACCAACCCCGCGCCCGGAGATCTCGGAGACCTGATCACGGGTGGAAAAGCTCGGCAGAAAGAGGAAGTCGAGCAGTTCGCTCTCGCCGAGGTCGGCGGCCATCCGTTCGCTGACCATCCCCTTGGCCACCACCCGCCGGCGCAGGGATTCCAGGTCGACCCCGCGGCCGTCGTCCTCGACCACGATGGAGAGCATACCGGCATGATGCAGCGCCTCGAGTGTCAGCCGCCCTTCGGCCGGCTTGCCGGCGGCGGCCCGCTCCTCGGGACTCTCCAGGCCGTGATCGATGGCGTTGCGCAGCATGTGGTTGAGGGGCGCCTCGATCCTGTCGAGGATGTCCCGGTCGACCTTGGTCTCCTGGCCATTGATCTGGAAGCGCACCTTCTTGCCCAGGCTGCGGGCCACGTCGCGAACCATGCGCGGGAAGCCGTGCACCCCGTCGATGAACGGGCGCATGCGGCTGGCGATGACCTCGCGGCTGAGGCGGTCGGCCAGGCGGACGGTGCGCCGCTCGAAGATCTCCAGCTCCGACATGCGCTCGGTCAGCAGCTGCCGGCAGTCGACCGCCTTGTGCTGGGCGGCGCGGAACATGCTGAGGGTGAATTCGTCGGCATTCTGCTGGCGCAGGGTCTCGCCCAGATCGTCGAGCAGGGTCAACAGCTCCACCTGGCGATGGCGCAGCTGCAACAGGTCGTTGGCGAAGGGACGCAGGTTGCCGGCCTCCACCTGCGCCTCGCCGGCATAGCCCATGAGGCGGTTGAGCACCCCGGCGGCCACCCGCAGCGAGGCCTCCTCGGCGGCCGTAGCGCGGCCCGCCTTGGGCGCCGCTGCCGCGGCGGCCGGCGCTGCCGGCGGCTCGCTCGGCGCCGGTTCTGCGGCGGCGACCGGCTCGACGCTCGCGGCGGCGGGCGCGAAGGTTCCGGCGATGATCGCCTGGACCCCATCGATCACCTGGCCCACCTCCCCGCGGTGCTGCTTGCCCCACTCGGCGACGCCCGCCTCGTCCACCGCTGCCACCGCACTGAGCAGGTCCACGCCGCCGAGCAGCAGGTCGACGGTGGCGCCGTCGTCCAGCACCACCCGCTCCTCCTGGGCGGCGACGAAGCACTCCTCCAGCACGTGGGCCACACGCACCGCCACGTCCACCCCCACCAGGCGCGCAGCCCCCTTGACCGAATGGGCCGCGCGCATCATCGCCTCCAGGGCCTCGGCGTCGCGCGGATTCTGCTCCAGCGCCAACAGGCGAGCGCTGAGCACGCGGGTATGGCTCTCCACCTCCTGGCGGAACAGATCGAACATGGAGAAGCCCGAGAGGTCGCCGCCGGACACCGGCGCGGGGGTCTCGGCCGGCGGCGGCGCCTGGTCGGCGGGCGCGGACTTCTTGGTCCGCACACGCTTCTTGGCCGGCGCCTTTCCGGCCGCCTTTTTTTTCGCCGCCGGCTTGGCCGCCGGCTTGCCGGCGGTCACCGCCTCGACGGCCTGCACCAGGACATCGACCTCGGCGCCGCGCTGTTCGGCCCAGGCGGCGGCCTCGCCGTCGGCCAGGGCGGCGATCTCCCTCAGCATGTCGACCCCGCTGAGCAGGGTATCCACCGCGTCCGCGTCGTCCAGCACCACCCGCCCCTCCTGGGCGGCGACGAAACAGTCCTCCATGACGTGGGCCACGCGCACCGCCACGTCCACCCCGACCAGACGCGCCGCGCCCTTGATCGAGTGGGCGGCACGCATCATCACCTGCAGCCGCTCCGCCTCGCGGGGGTCCTGCTCCAGGGCCAGCAGGCTGTCGCTCAGGCTGCGCGCGTGGCTCTCCACCTCCTGGCGGAAAAGGTCGTGCATGGAGAAGCCGGAGAGGTCGTCGCTCATGCCAGGGCCTTCTCCAGGGCATAGAACACCAGGTCGGCGTCGAGCAGGCCGACCTGTTTCTGCTGATAGTCGATCACGCCCTGGGTGTAGGTGCCCTTGGCGTAGCTGAGGGTGGCCGGCGCCTCCTGCACCTCGCGCGGCAGGTAGCGCTGGGTGCCGGCGATCTCGCTCACCGGAAAGACGAAGTCGCCGTTGTCGTACCGCACCACCACCATGCGTTCGTAGGCCCCGACCAGCTCCTTATTGTTGTTCACGGTCGAACGCTCCAGGGAGAGCAGGTTGCCGAGCGAGATGCAGATCTTCAACTCGCCGTCGACGTTGACCAGGCCGCGCACCACGCCGCCGTCGACCCGCGACGGCAGGTGCGGCAGGCTGTGCACCGCGCGGGTTTCGGTCACCTCGCTGATGTGCACGCTGGGCAGGGCGAACCACTCCTCGCCGAGCCGGAACACCAGCACCGAAACCTGGCCCTTTTCGCGCTTGGCCTGCGGTTTGGCGTACTCCTCGGCCCACTCCTCGGCGTAGCCTTCGGGCAGGGCACGATCGAGCACGCGGCGACCGGCGGCGGAAAAAACGTCGCAGTTGCGGCAGTGGACGTAGCGCTCCAGCAGCGGGCAGCGCTCCTCGATCCGGCTCCAGGTGCCGATACGGTTCCAGCAGTCGTCCAGCCGGATCTCGTGAAGCTCTTCGCTCATCGCCCTATCCTACCCCCTGCGGTGCCGCGCGCCGGGCCCGCTGCCGGTAGCGCACCGCCGCGTCCAGATCGCCGCGGCGTTCGCTGATCCCGGCCAGATGGACCAGTGCCGCGTAATGGGCAGGGTCGAGATAGAGCGCGCGGCGCAGCATCTCCTCGGCGCCCTCAAGGTCGCCGCTGGCCTGGTGCAGCGTGCCGAACAGGTAGAAGACTTCCGCCTGCGGGCCGTATTCGTGCAGGTGCAGGCGGCAGGCGCGGATCCCTTCGTCGATCCGGCCGGCGTCGGCCAGTTCGCAGATCTCGTCGAGTCCCGGGGCCGGCGGCGGCGCCGGCGCCAGCGCCGGCAGCACCGGGCGCTGGGTCAGCGCCGAGGGCGGAGCGGAGGGCGCTGGCGCGGCCGCCGGCCGCGGCGGCGAGCCGCGGCGTGGCCGCCGCCCGGCCCGGCCCGGCCCGCCATCGTCGAAGCGCCGGTAGACGAAGGCCGAGGGGTAGCGCAGGGAGGGACACCAGCCCTGGAGGAAACGGCCGGTCTCGGCGTGGCCCAGCAGCAGCACGCCGCGCGGATCGAGCAGGCGTTCCAGCGCGGTCATCGCCCGCAGCTGGGTGGGACGGTCGAAGTAGATCAGCAGATTGCGGCAGAACACCGCGTGGTAGCGGGGCCGCCCGAGCAGCACCCCGGCAGCGAGCAGATTGCCGTGGTGGAACGTGACCCGCGCGCGCACCCCCTTGGCGACCCGGAAGTGCCCCTCCTCCTCGCCGAAATAGCGCTCGCGCGGCACCGGCATCTCGCCGCGGAAGACGCTGGGGCGGTAGAGTCCTTCGCGCGCCGCATGCAGGCCGTGGTGACTGACGTCGATTGCGTCGATGGTGAATTCCTCCGCCGGAATGCCCGCATCCAGCAGGGCGATCGCCATGGAATACGGCTCCTCGCCGGTGGAACAGGGAATGCTGAGCAGGCGGCAGATCTCGCCCGGGTGGGCCGGCCGCCACTCGTCGCGGACGAAGCGCACCAGGGCGTCGAACGAATCGCGGAAGCGGAAGAACCAGGTCTCCGGCACAATCACCAGCTCGATCAGCGCCTCCAGCTCACGGTGGGAGGCGGCCAGATAGTCGAAATAGTCGGCGACATCGCCGATCTCACAGGCGTCCATCCGTCGCCGCACCGCCCGTCGCACCGTGGCCGCCCCCACCGAGGCCGGGTTGAGGCCGATGACGCGCTGCAGCAGTGCCTCGATCTCGCTATGGGCCATTGCCTACTCCGCCAGGGCCCCGGCCGCCTGGGTGAACAGCACCGCGCGCACCGCGTCGGGCAGCAGTGCCGACGGTTCGATGCCGCGCACCAGCGCGCCGCCGTCGCTGAGCACGTCGCCCAGGTAGGGTGCCTCCTCCAGTTGCATGCCGGTCGACATCAGGGCGCCGTCGTGTTTGAGGATGCCGGTGGCCTGCTCCGCCAGCAGACCGAGCAGGCGCGGGCCGTCCGCCGCCGGGTAGTCCAGCAACAGGATGCGCGAGCTCATCAGGCATTCGGCGGCCTTGCCGTCGGCGAGCCGGCGCAGGTCGATTACCGGTACCGGCTGGCCGCGGTAGTCGAGCACGCCGGCCACCCAGCCCGGGGCCTGGGGGATGGCCGCCAGGCGGGTGTACGGCAGCACCTCGTGGACGTAGCGGGTTTCGAGAGCGTAGCGCTCGCCGCCGATGCCGAACACCAGGAACAACATGGGGCCGCCTCAGGTGCGCACGGTGAAGCGGGACACCCCGTCCTGCAGGCTGCGCGCGGCGTCGTTGAGCTGTTGGATCACCACGCCGGATTGACGCAGGGATTCGGCGGTGTTCTGCGCCACCTCGCTCAGCTGGGTCATGGCCTCGTTGATCTGCTCGGCGCCGAGGGCCTGCGACTGCATGCCGTTGTGCACCGAATCGAAGGCCGGCGAAAGGGTCTGTACCTGGTCGATGATCTGCACCAGCTTGCCACCCACCTGGCGCACCTTCTCCACCGACAGGCGCATCTCCTCGGTGACCTTGTCCATGCCCATGACCCCGGTGGAGACCGCCGACTGCATCTCCTTGACCATCTGCTCGATGTCCCAGGTGGCCACTGCGGTCTGGTCGGCGAGGCGCCGGATCTCGGTCGCCACCACCGAGAAACCGGCGCCGTATTCGCCGGCCTTCTCGGCCTCGATGGCCGCGTTGAGAGAGAGCAGGTTGGTCTGGTCGGCCACCTTGGTGATGGTAGTGACCACGCTGTTGATGTTGCCGGCCTTCTCGCTGAGCACCGCCAGTTTGGCGCTGATGGCGGCGGTGGCGTCCATCATCTGGTGCATGGTGCGTTCCATGTCGCTGAGCGCGTTCTGGCCGTCGGTGGCGGAGACCGCGGTGTCGTCGGCGACCCGGGTCACGTCGCTCATGGTCTCCAGCAGTTCCTTGGCGGTGGTGGAGATCTCCGCCACCGTGGCCTTGATCTCGGTGGTGGTGGCGGCCTGTTCGGTGACCGCCGCCTCGTGCTGCTTGGAGGTGGCGGCGATCTGGGTGGCCGAGGAGCCGACCATGAAGCCGGAGCCCTGGACCCGGGCCACCAGGCCGTCGAGGTTGTTGATCATGGTCTCGATCGCCCGCGCCAGATGGTCGATGCTGTCGTCGCCGTTGAAGCACATCATCTGCCGGCTCAGGTCGCCCTCGGAGGCCGGCAGGACCACGTCGAGGATCATCTGCACCTTGCCCTCCAGCAGGTCCTTCTCCTCGCGCTCGCGCTCGATGCTGTCCTGGATGCGCTGGGCCATCTGGTTGAAGGTGTGGCCGAGGCGGCCGATTTCGTCGATGGTCTTGACCTCGGCGCGGGCCGAATTGTCGCCCTCGCCGAAACGCTGCACCACGCCCACCAGACCGGCCAGCGGGCCGAAAGCGTAGCGCGCGTACCAGAGCAGGAACAGCGCCACCAGCAACAGGCCGACCACGATCACCGTGTATTCGATGAACTGCATGTCGCGGCGGGCGCCGACGATCTGGGTCGCGTTCTGCACGCTGGTGAGGAAGCCGATGGGAATCTTGGAGTAGTCCAGCAGCGGCGCCGCGGTCACGGTGAACATGGCATCACCGCGCCCGAGCACGTAGGCGCTGCTGTCACCGAGACGCGGCAGCTCGACCTGGAAGCTGCCCTGGAAGGCCTGCTGGCTGCCCAGGGCCAGCTGACCGTCGGCGCTGTAGATGTAGGCGTTGCTGTCGTCGGCCTTGGCGAACTCGTCGAGGGCATCCTGGGCCGGCGCCTCGAGCACGCCGACGCCGAGCAGACGGCCGCCGGCCAGCAGCGGGAAGGCGCTGGCCAGCACCATCCTGCCCTCGTCGTCCACCACCAGGCCGTGGGCCGGGCGGTGATCCGAGAGCAGCTGGCGGATCATCGGCACCTTGGTGTTGCCCTGGAATTTGCTGCCGGCGGCGAACAGCGCCTTCCCCTGCGGATCGAATACCAGCAACTCCTTGGCCACGCTGTCGGCCGGGAAGGCCTTGAAGCGGGCGCTGAAGGCGGCCGCGATCTGCCGCTGGTTGCCATCCTGAAGCGCCTTCAGCACCGCCTCGTCCCCGCTCAGCGGCTCCGCCAGATTCTGCAGGGCGGCGGCGCGGGCCTCGACGATCTTGCTCCAGAGCACACTCTTGCCGTGAATCGCGGCCGCAGTGTAGCGCTGCTCCGCCTCCCGCTGGATCAGGTGCCCGGCGACGTACATGGTCACCGCAATGAGCACGCAGGAGAGGATGGCGATCAGGGTGAAGCGGGTGCGTAGGGTCATGCCGCTGAATCCCATGTAGTTTTTGGTTATTGGGCAAACGCGACTACGCTACCGACTCGCCGCCGGGCACGCAAGGCGGGAAAGACCCCAACCGGGGAGAGCTACCTAGACGCGGCCGGGCCCCGGCCGCGGCGGGCCTAGCGGGTCCAGCAGCCGAACAGCTTGCTGAAGTGGCCGGAGCCCGAGTCGGGCTCGCAGATGCGCCGCGATTCGTTGAGGTGCACGCCCATGCCGGTGCCCTTGATGATGGCGATGTTCTCGATCTTGCCGTAGCTCCAGACCTCGCGGCCCATGGCCGGCGCCGGCAGCTCGGTGACCACGCTCAGCTCCGCCCCGCGGGGGCCGCGCAGGGTGAAATAGCGGGTGGAGGCGAAGGGAAACTTGCCCACCGAGGCGACCACGCCCTTGACCCGGATCTCGCGCCCCTCGAACTTGGCCGGATCGGCACTGATCGCCGCGATGTCCGTGTAACTGCCGGGCAGGGCGTCGGCGAGCTTGCCGCAGCCGGCAAGGCCGAGGCTCGCCGCAAGCAGCGGAAGAATGACGACGAGACGGCGAAGGGCATGGACCTGCATGGGTGCAATCCTGGAGGTTGAAAACGGCTCTAGATTAGCAGATGCGCAAACGAAAGCGGCGGCCCGGTGGCCGCCGCTTTCGTTGTGCCGGGAACCGGCCTCAGGCCAGTTCCAGCAGCAGCTGGTTGAGCCTGACGACGAAGCTGGCCGGATCCTCCAGCTGGCCGCCCTCGGCCAGCAGGGCCTGGTCGAACAGCACCCGGGCCAGGTCGTCGAAGCGCTGCTCCTGGGCCTCCCTGTCCAGGCGCTGGACCAGGGCATGCTCCGGGTTCAGCTCAAGGATCGGCTGGCTGGCACTCACGTCCTGGCCCACCGACTTGAGGATGCGCTCCAGGTTGGCGCTCATGCCATCGGCCTCGGAGACCAGGCAGGCCGGCGAATCGGTCAGCCGGTGGGTCACCCGCACCTCGCGCACCGTATCGCCGAGGGCGTTCTTGACCCGCTCCAGCAGCGGCTTCATCTCGTCCGCGACCTTTTCCTGGGCCTTCTTCTCCTCCTCGTCCTCCAGGGCGCCGAGATCGAGCTCGCCCTTGGCCACCGAGACCAGGGGCTTGCCGTCGAACTCGGTCAGGGAGGAGACCAGCCACTCGTCGACCCGTTCCGCCAGCAGCAGCACCTCCACCCCCTTCTTGCGGAATATCTCCAGGTGCGGGCTGTGCTTGGCCGCGGCGAAACTGTCGGCGGTGATGTAGTAGATCGTCTCCTGACCCTCCTTCATCCGCGCCACGTAGTCGGCCAGGGAGACGGTCTGTTCCTCGCCCTCGTTGTGGCTCGAGGCGAAGCGCAGCAGGCGGGCGATCTGCTCGCGGTTGGCGAAATCCTCCGCCGGCCCCTCCTTCATCACCCGGCCGAACTGCTCCCAGAACTGGGCGTACTGCTTCGGTTCGTCCTTGGCCATGGCCTCCAGCAGCCCCAGCACCTTCTTCACCGAGCCGCTACGCATGGAGTCCACCGCGCGGTTGTGCTGCAGGATTTCGCGGGAGACGTTCAGCGGCAGG
>CAZMMH010000033.1:0-12420 GCA_964567315.1 uncultured Gammaproteobacteria bacterium | reverse complement strand
TGGGCGACATCGGCTACCAGAACAACCAGGAGAACGAGGTGGGCGTGAAGGCCTGTTACGACAGCCTGGACGCCTACGTGGAGAGCCTGGCCCGGGCCACCGAAACCCCCTGCCCCGAATACGCCCGCATCGGGGTCAAGGTGGACGGCGAATACCGCCAGCTCAACGCCAACATCCTGCAGATCGAAAACGAGTACTACTCCACCGTCCGCCCCAAGCAGCCGCCCCTGGACGACGAAAAGCCGAGCCTGGCCCTGAAACGGCGCGGGGTGCGTTACGTGGAGCTGCGCTCGCTCGACATCAACGCCTTCGATCCCCTCGGCATCAGCGACACCCAGCTCAACTTCCTGGAGGCGCTGATGCTCCACTGCCTGCTCTGCGACAGCCCGCCGATCGGCGAGCGCGAACGCATCGAGATCGACGAGAACGAGATGAACGTGGCCCACCACGGCCGCCAGCCGGGCCTCAGGCTGATGCGTCAGAGCCAGGAGGTGAGGCTGCACGACTGGGGCCAGGAGGTACTCGGCGCCATGCTCCCCGCCTGCCGGGCCCTGGACGGCGACGCCGACGGTCCCCATGTGCGGGCGCTGGCGGAACAGCGGGCGTTGCTGGAAGCCCCTGAGCTGACCCCGTCGGCGCGCATGCTGGCCGAAATGCGCGAGCGGGGCGAGGGCTTTTTCGCCTTCGCCAAACGTAAATCCATGGAGCATCGCGAGTTTTTCCAGCAACGCGGCGAAAACCCGGAACGCACGGCGCTGTTTTCCGAGGAGACGCTGCGCTCCCTGCGGGCCCAACAGTCCCTCGAGGCCGCCGACACGAGCGACTTCGACACCTTTCTCGCGCACTATTTTTCCCAGTGAGAGGCTCGGTTGAACGGCCCGCCACCTTGGCGACCTTGGGGCCGTTGGGCTATTCCTGAAGGGGTGAAGAACACGCGGTGAACGGCGTTGGCGGAACGTCAATCGTGCCCTTGGCGGGCGTGATAGACTTCCGGCCACAGTCGTGCCGAACCCTGGAGGTTTTGCCATGCCCCGAATCCTGCCCACCACCATCATCCTGCCCCTCGCCCTGCTGCTGGTCGGTGCCGCGCAGGCGGACGTCACCCTGCACTACGATGCCGGCGGCGCGGGCCCGAGCAGCATCAAGGTGAGCGGCGGCAAGGTGCGCATCGACTCCGGCGACGGCCAGGGGCACAGCTCGATCATGCTGTTCGACAGTGCCCGCGAGACCGTGACCACGATCGATCCGGCCGAGCGCAGCTACATGGAGATGAGCGAGGCCACGGCGGCACAGATGCAGCAGGCACTGAATGCGATGATGGCCCAGGCACGCGCGCAGATGGCCCAATTGCCGCCGGAGCAGCGGCAGATGATGGAGCAGCGGATGGGCGGTGCCATGGGCGGCCACGTCCAGGCCGAGCCCTTCACCCTCAAGCACACGGGCCGTCGCGGCAGCGCCGCCGGCATCGGCTGCGAATGGGTCAGCGTCTACCAGGGGGCCAGCCTGTTCAGCGAGACCTGCGTGGCCACCCCGGCCGCAGCCGGGGTCAGCGACGCCGACTACCGAACCCTGCATGCCATGTTCACCCTCCTCGGCAAAATGAGCCGGCGCATGTCCTCGGCCGCCCGCGGCGCCGATGGCAGCCTGATGGCGCCGGAGATCGGCGGTATTGCGGTGCTGGTGCGCGACAACGCAAATGGCAACAATCAGTCCCGGCTGACCACGGTCGACCACAGCAGCCTCGGCGCCGAGCAGTTCCAGGTGCCCGCCGGCTACCAAAAGGTCGATCCGATGGCCGACATGGGGAGGCTGTGAGCGGGCCATGGGCGATATCCTGCCCTTCCGTCGCCCCAAGGCCGCCGAGCGCCACAAGGGCAACATCCTGTGCCGCAACGGCCACCACAAGTGGGTGGTGGACAAGGAGCAGCGCTTCGACGTGCATCAGGGCCGGCTGGTGACCCTGTTCCGCTGCGCCCGCTGTGGTGCGACCAAGACCGAGGCCAAGTGAGATGGACAGCCGCGACATCCGTGCCCTGATCGAGGTGATGGCGCGCCTGCGCGATCCGACGGGTGGCTGCCCCTGGGATCGCGAGCAGGATTTCCGCAGCATCGCCCCCTACACCATCGAGGAGGCCTACGAGGTGGCCGACGCCATCGAGCGTGCGGCGATGGACGAGCTGCGCGAGGAGCTCGGCGACCTGCTGTTCCAGGTGGTTTTCCATTCACGCATGGCCGAGGAGGCGGGCCATTTCGGCTTCGACGACGTGGTCGCCGCGATCGTCGACAAGATGGTGCGCCGGCATCCCCACGTCTTCGGCGACGCCGAGGTGGCCGACGCCGAGGAGCAGACCCGCGCCTGGGAGGCGGGCAAGGCGGCCGAGCGCGCGGCCAAGGGTGACAGCGGCGAACCAGGCATACTGGCGGGGGTGACCCTCGGCCTACCGGCCCTGAGCCGGGCGGAAAAGCTGCAGAAGCGTGCCGCCCGGGTCGGCTTCGACTGGCCCGACGCCATGGGCGCGCTGGACAAGGTGGACGAGGAGCTGGACGAGGTGCGCACCGAACTGGTGACCGCCGACCACGCCAGCCTGGGCGACGAGATCGGCGACCTGCTGTTCGCCGCGGTCAACCTGGCGCGCCACTGCGGGATCGACCCCGAGGCCGCCCTGCGCGGCGCCAACCACAAGTTCGAACGGCGCTTCGGCGAAATCGAGCGACGCCTCGCCGGCCTCGGTCGCACCCCCCACGAATCGGACCTGGAGGAGATGGACAGCCTCTGGCAGGCGGTAAAGGAGGACGAGGCACTGAACGCCGACGGCGGCTGAGGGCCCGCGACCCGGCGGCCCGCGGCGGTGAGCCGGCGAGAGGAGGATGAATGTCCGAAGGCAGCTTCACCCTGGAGGTCGAACAGCTGGACGACTACGAGTTCCGCGTTCGCTTCGACCAGCCCGACATGCCCGACCTGCAACTGGACGAACCCCCGCCGCTGGGTGGCGGCCAAGGCCCCAACGCCTCGCGCCTGCTTGCCGCGGCGGTGGCCAACTGCCTGTCGGCCTCGCTGCTGTTCTGTCTGCGCAAGGCTCACCTGGCCCCGGCGCGGGTGCGGGCGCGGGCCACCACGGAGATGGTGCGCAACGCGGCCCAACGGCTGCGGGTCGGCTCGATCGGGGTGGAAATCGACGTCGACGGGCTGGACGATGCCGACCGGGCCAGCCGCTGCGCGGCCCTGTTCGAGGAGTTCTGCGTGGTCACCGCGAGCATCCGCCAGGGGATTCCGGTGGAGGTCGCGGTCCGGGCCGATGGCCGGACGCTGGGCGGCGAGGCGTAACCGGCCACGGAGCGCCTTGACCCCTACAGATGATTGGGTCACCCTCGCTCCCCAGCGCGGTTCCGGTGGGGCACCGCGAACACCGGCAGTAGTATCCGATGTCTTACGGAACGGCCCACGCCTTCAACAACTGGCTGCAGCGCAATCTCGGCCCGAAAGGCCCGGCCCAGGGCCCGCATACCCTGGGCACCGCCAGTATTCCCGCACCCCGCCACGCGATGGACGGCCTGCGCCTGCGGGTGCTGCGGCCGATGCTGGCGGTCGCCGCCCTGGCCCTGATGGCGATCTGGTATCAGGAGGCGAACCACGGCCTGCTCAACGTGGTCGACCGCGCCCTCTATCCCGTGCTGCTGGCGGTCAACGGTCTCGGCGCGCTGCTGCTGAGCCTGCGGCCGCGCACCCTGCGCCCGGTGGTCGCGGCGGTGTTCGTCACCTTCATCACCTACCTGGTGAGCAACTACTACCACGTCTACGTCCAGCAGGTACTGGCCGGCAGCGCCTCCACCTACGAACTCTCCACCCTGGCCCTGTGGCTGCCGCTGGGGTACGTGGCCGGCTACGTCTTCTTCTCGCCGCGGGTGGCCGGTCTCAGCGCCCTCGCCATCTACGCCGCCTTCTCCCTGCCCCAGTTGGTCATGCTCGGCATGGGCTTCACCCCTGCCGGCGACATTCGCGAACTGGCCGTCAACCTGCTCCTCTCCCATCCGGTCTACCTCGCCGCGTTGTGGGGCGTGGCCCAGCTCAAGACCCACGCCATGGGCGCCCAGGACCTGGCCCAGAGCATGAGTGCCGCGGCCACCGAGGACCCACTGACCGGGGTCGCCAACCGCCGCGCCATGGTCCACGCCCTCGAAGCGGTGGTGCAGGGGCTGCCCGGTTCCGGGCGCGAGGCGGCGCTGCTGCTGTTCGACGTGGATCGCTTCAAGGCCATCAACGACAGTCACGGCCACCACGTCGGCGACGACGTGCTGATTGCCCTCGCCCGCCACGCCCAGGTCGGGCTGCGCAGCTCGGATCTGCTGGGACGTTGGGGTGGCGAGGAGTTCGTGATCCTCGCCCTCGACCAGGGCGAGAGCCAGGCCATGCAGATGGCGGAGCGCCTGCGCGCCGGGCTGGAACAGCTAGCGCATCCCGGCGTGGGCCCGGTCACGGCGAGCGTCGGGGTCACCCTGTTCGTGCCGGGAGACGGCGTCGCGGAGTTCCTGAAACGGGCCGACGACGCCCTCTATCTGGCCAAGGAGCGAGGCCGCAACCGGGTCGAGGCGCTGTTCGCCAACGCCGGCTCGGCCGCCTGAAGGCGGAAGGCGACAGACCCGGCAGCGCGAGGCCGGCGCCGGCCGTATACTTGCGCCATCACGCCGGCAACGGAAACACGCCATGCATGCCAACGCCTGGTCCCTCGACAAGGACCGCTCGATCAAATGCCTGCTCATCACGCTGAACCAGCGCCTGGGCGAACAGGCCTACGCCATCAGCGAGCGGCAACAGGATGACTTCCGCGCCATCCACCTGCACAAGGCGGACGACGAGGCGACCGTGGCCTATGTCTTCACCTACGGCCAGGAGGAGGAGCGCTACGGCCTCCACCTGGAGTACCCGACATTGCCCGAGCAACCGGTTCCGCTGCTGCCCGAGATCTACGAGAACCTCGATATCGAGCGGGTAATCGAGGCGCTCGCCATCCATTTCGAGGCCTACGGCGCATGAGACCCGGCCGCACCGGCCGCCGGCATGCTGCGCCGGCGGTGGCCCCATGAACGACTCGAGCGCTCTGCGGGCCCTGCTGTGGCCCGCACAGCCGCGGCAGTTCCGCGGTCAGCGCTGGCTCAACATCACCCTGCGCAGCCTCCACCTGGTGGGTGTGGCCGGGGCCGGCGGCGGCTTCCTCTACCCGGTGAGCCCGGAGCACTGGCTGCCCTTCTGGTACCTGACCCTGTTCAGCGGCGGCGCGCTCGTCCTGCTCTACCTCTGGTCCAGCGCCTTATGGCTGTGCCAGCTCAAGGGGCTGGTGATCCTCCTCAAGCTGGCCCTGCTGGCCGCCGCCCTCTGGCTGCCGGCGTGGCGTGGCCCGCTGCTGCTCGCCGTGGTGGTGCTTTCCGCACTGATCGCCCATGCCCCGGGCAAGCTGCGCGGCTGGCGCTGGCTGGCCGCCGGGGCTCACAGCGCCGAAACGTCGGCGTAAATCCGATAGTCGCGAATCCGTCCGTCGCGGGCGCGAAAGATGTTGGCGAAGGGCACCGTGAGGGTGCTGCCGTCGTGCCGGGTGTAGGTGACGTTGCCGTGGACCACCACGCCGTCGCCGTCGCTGAGCACCGCCTCCAGCCGGTGGGACAGACCGGCCACCCCGGCAAAGAAACCGGCCACCATGGCCCGTACCTCCGCCGCACCGCTCACCGCCGGCCAGTTGCCGAAACGGAAACTGACGTCATCGGCGAGAAAGCCGGCAAAGGCGTCGGCGTCCATGCCATCGATGGCGTCGAACAAAGGCCTGATCCAATCCGCTGCGTTCATGTTGCTCCTTCCCCGTTTGGGTGCCCTTCGACAGCCATTGTAGCCGCCCCCACGGCCCGCCCTTGAGGCGGCACCCTCGGGACCTGCATACTTGATTCCCGCCGGGATTACAGGATTCTCCCTCATGTTCGGAAAACGCCGTCTGGTCCTGGTAGTGACCAGTCTGCTGGTGGTGGGGTTCGTCGCCACCGCCCTCGCCAGCTACTTCGTCTCCAAGGCGTCGCTGCGCGAGCAGATCATCCACAGCGGCCTGCCTCTCACCTCCGACAACATCTACTCGGAAATCCAGAAGGATCTGCTGCCGCCGATCTTCGTCGCGTCGATGATGGCCCAGGACACCTTCCTGCGCGACTGGGTCCTCGGCGGCGAACACGACCTCGGCCAGATCACGCATTATCTGACCGAGGTGCGCCGGCGCTACCACACGGTCAGCGCGTTCTTCGTCTCGGAGCGCAGCCACCACTACTACCATCCCGCTGGCATCCTCAAGGACGTGTCCGCCGCGGATCCGCGGGACAAATGGTATTTCCGCGTGCGCAAGATGCAGCCGGAGTACGAGATCAACATCGATCCCGACCAGGCCAACCACGGCACTCTCACCGTCTTCATCAATCACAAGGTCTACGACTACAACGGCAAGTTCATCGGTGCCACCGGCGTGGGGCTCAAGGTCAGCGCCATGCTCAGCCGGATCGAGCAGTACGAGAAGCGCTACGGCCGCTCGATCTACTTCGCCGACCGCCAGGGCAACATCACCCTGGACGCCGACCGCCGCACCGACGACACCCGCAACCTGCGCAGCATCCCGGGCATCGAGGGCATCGCGGACCGGATCCTCGCCAGCGACCACGGCAGCTTCTCCTACCAGCGCAACGGCGAGGAGGTGCTGCTGAACACCCGTTTCATCCCCGAATTCGGCTGGTACATGCTGGTCGAGGAGGGCGAGGGCATGGTGACGGCCGAGGTGCGGCACGCCCTCATTCTGAACCTGGTGGTCGGCCTGTCGGTGGCACTGGTGGTGGCGCTGCTGATCCACTTCACCATCATCGGCTACCAGCGGCGCCTGGAGCGCATGGCCACCATAGACCCGCTCACCGGCATTGCCACCCGCCAGGCCTTCGAGATGCTGGCCGAGCAGAGTATTCGCGAAACCACCCGCGAGCGCGAAGCGGTGTCGCTGATCTTCTTCGACATCGACCATTTCAAGGAAGTCAACGACCGCCACGGCCATCTGGTCGGCGACGAGGTGCTCAAGGGCGTGGTGGAACTGGCCCGCGGCGCGCTGCGCGCGGCCGACGTGGTCTGCCGCTGGGGCGGCGAGGAGTTCGTGCTCTGGCTGCGCAGCTGCACCCGCGCCGATGCCGAGGCCCTGGCGGAAAAGGTCCGCGCCGCCATCGAGGCCCACGCCTTTTCGACCGCCGACGAGGCGTTCCACGTCACCGTCAGTCTCGGCGTCACCGAATACCGCCCCGGCGAGAGCGTTGCCCAGACCCTCGACCGGGTCGACGACGCCCTCTATGCGGCCAAGGAGAGGGGACGCAACCGGGTCGAGGCGGTCTGAGTAGCCCGCTCACCGCCGGCGGGCCGGGCGCAGATGCAGCGCCAGCCAGCCGGCCGCCACCAGCAGCAGCGAGGCATCGGCGGTCGCCCCCTTGGCGGCCCGTGCCAGGTTGGTCAGTTCGGCCACCGCCGACAACCGCTGCGGGTAGTGCAGCAGCATGGTGAGGATGCCTGCGTTCTCGGCCCAATCGGCACAAACGTAAAGCAGTGGCAGCAACAGCAGCCACCGCCACCAGCGCCGCCCGGGCAACAGGCGCGGCCCGATCCAGGCCAGGGCCAGAATGCAGAAACCGCCGAGCAGCGGGGGAAAAAAGGCGTCGGCAAGCAGCAGCCGATAGTAGTGCCGGATGCCCGCGGCGCCGTAGGCGCCGATCAGGGCATAGGCCTGCTCGGGGGTATAGCCGCCGCGGTCATCGAGGACGCTGCGCCCGCCGCCCAGATCGAGAATGCCGTGGCCGCCGGTCGCAGCGTAGAAGTGCGCCGCCGCCAGGTTCATGACCAGCAGCATGGCGAGAAACAGCAGCAGCGCCCAACGCACCCGGCGTCCCGTCGCGAAACGTTCCAAGCGCTCAAACACCGCCCGCCTCCGGCCACAGCCCCAGTTCGCGCACGCTGACCGCCAACGCCTCTTCGACGGGCGTCGCCGGCAGCGGCCCGAGCAGGTGCTCCAGGGCCCCGTCCTGCAAGCGATGGGGCCGCCACCAAAGGTAGCGCATCTGCAGCAGGGCGCGCGACATGGGCGAGAACGGCGCGCTCAAACGCAGTGACCACCAAGGCAGCATGCCCAGGTGCAGGGCCCGCCCGGTCGCCCGCTCCAGCGCCTGGTGCAGTTCGGAGCCGGTGAGACCGTAGCCGCTGAAATGGTATTGGCGCGCGCCGACCAACTCTTGCCGGCGTGCAGCCAGGCGTACGAAGGTTTCGGCGAAGTCGGGCAGGTAGGCCCAGGCGTGGCTGCGGTCGAGGGGGCCGGGATAGACCATGCGCCCGCGGGTCATTCCCTTGACGATCGCACTGTCGAACCAGCCGCCGCGCGCGCCGCCGCCGAAGTAGTCGCCGGCCCGCAGCACCACACTGTTCACGCCGTCCGCCGTGGCGGACGCCACGGCCCGCTCGATGCCGATGCGGATGCGCGCCTTGGGCGTGTCGGGGAGCTGGGGAGTCTGCTCATCCAGTGCCGGCGGCAGCTTGCGGCCGAAATTGTAGATGACCCCGGGCGACATCAGCAGCGCGCCACTCCCGCGGGCCGCCGCGAGGGCCGCGTCGGCCAGGGGCCGGGCCAGGCGTTCCCACTCCGTGTAGAGCGGGTTCAGCCCATTGACCACCACCGCCGCACCATCCGCGGCCCGGGCCACCGCCGGCGCGTCGAGGGCGTCGCAGCGCCACTCCTCCACCCCCATCGGCCACGGAGCGCCCGCGCGCCGGGTCTGTGCCCGCACCCGCCAGCCCGCCGCGGCGAAGGCCGCCACCGCCGCGCGGCCGAAACGGCCGTTGGCACCCAGAATCAATACCGTGTCGTCCATTGCCTTCCCTCCCGCGGCACAACACGCCGCACGGGGAAGATTTTCGGCGTCGCGAAGTCATGCAACAATGGCAATAAACACATTCGAGGTATGCATAAATGCATGATTCTTCCACCCCGGAACGCCCCCAGGCCGTCGACTGGGCCCTGGTTCGTGCCTTTCTCGCCGTGGTGGAAGCGGGATCGCTGACCGCCGCCGCGGTTACGCTCGGCGTCAGCCAGCCCACCCTGAGCCGTCAGGTCGCGGCCCTGGAGGCCAGCATCGGCAGCCCGCTGTTCGAGCGGGTCGGCCGCGGCCTGCGCCTGACCGCGGCGGGACAGGCCCTCACCGCCCCCGCCCGGCAGATGCAGACCGCGGCCAACGAGTTCGCGGTGGCCGCCCTCGGCCAGAGCCGGGAGCTGGCCGGCAGCGTACGCCTCACCGCCAGCGAGATGACTGCCGCGTTCGTGTTGCCGCAGATCCTGAGCGAACTGCGCCGCCGACATCCGGAGATCCAGCTCGAACTGGCGGTCTCCAACCGCCTGGAGAACCTGCTGGAGGGCGAGGCCGACATCGCCGTGCGCCACGCACGGCCGAAGCAGGGCGGACTGGTCGCACGGCGGCTCGGCGAACTGCGCCTCGGCGCCTTCGCCCACGAGAGCTATCTGGCCCGGGTGGGCGGCCGCATTGATCCGGCGACACCCGAGCGCTACGACTGGATCGGCCTCGACCGCTCCGACCTGCTGCTGCGCGGCTTCCGCCGCGTCGGCTGGAAGGTGGGGCGTGAATTCTTCGCCGTGCGTTGCGATGACCAGGTGGCCGGCTGGCAGATGGCCGTGGCCGGCATGGGCATCGGCTTCGGCACCCACATTGCCGCCCGCGCCTGCCCCGGAATGCGCGAGGTGCTGCCGGCGGCGATGGTGCCGCCGCTGCCGGTCTGGCTCAGCACCCGCCGCGAGCTGCGCGGCTCGGCGCGCATGCGGGTGGTGTTCGATCACCTGGCCGTCGGCCTGCAGGCGTTGGTGGCACAGGAGGGCGCGGGCTGACACGGCCGCGACCCGGCCGACAGAAATCCGGGCACCGTGTAATGCCAGGGGCAATGTTGCGTGAAGCGGTTGCAAAACGCCGCCACGCGACCGAAGATTTGACCCAGGTAACCGACTTGCAGGAACGGAGCCCGCCATGGACCAGGCCAGCCAATCCCCTTCGCGCCGCGGCATGCGCAAGCCCCCTCAGAATACCGTCTCCTCCGGCCGTCATTCGGCCCGGGGTGCATTTGCAGCGGCGGCGGAAACCGCCGCCAGCCGCCGCCCCGTTGTCTCTCTTGCGTAAGGATCCTGCCGATGAAGTCCGGAAACCCCGCACTGAACAAATCCACCTTCGCCGGGCTGGAGGCAGGTGAAGAGCCGATGACCCTGGGCGGCACCGTCAACAAGACGGCCATGCTGCTGGCGCTGGTCGGCATCACCGCGGTCTGGACCTGGGGCCGCTTCTTCGAGAGCGGCAACGCCGCGGAGGTGCTGCCGCAGATGTGGGTGGGGATCCTTGGCGGCCTCGTCGTCGCCCTGATCACCATCTTCAACAAGCGCATCGCACCCTATACCGCGCCCGCCTACGCCCTGCTCGAAGGACTGGCGATCGGCGGGGTCTCGGCCTTCTACGAGGCGAGGTTCCCCGGCATCGTGCTGCAGGCGGTGGGTCTCACCTTCGGCACCCTGCTCTGCCTGCTGGCGGCCTACCGCAGCGGCCTGATCCGGGCGACGGAAAACTTCAAACTGGGGGTGGTCGCCGCCACCGGCGGCATCGCCCTGCTCTACCTGGTGGACCTGGTGCTGCTCTTCTTCGGCCACCCCATCGGCTTCATCCACGAGGGCGGCACCTACGGGATTCTGTTCAGTGTCTTCGTGGTGGTGATCGCCGCGCTCAACCTGGTGCTCGATTTCGACTTCATCGAATCGGGCGTCGCCCACGGGGCGCCGAAATACATGGAGTGGTACGGCGCCTTCGGCCTGCTGGTGACGCTGATATGGCTGTACCTGGAGATTCTCCGGCTGCTCGCCAAGTCCCGTCGATAGCGGGAGCGCGGCGCGCGGCGCGCGACAAACCTGGAGGCGGGCGCTTCCGGGCTGACAGGCCCGCAACGCGGGCAAGAGGGAAACGTAGGCTCAACAACAAGAGGGAAGAAAAGGAGGGTGACGATGGCAATGGTGAGACTCGGGATACCGGTGTGGCTGTTCCTGCTCGATCTGACGGGGGTGGGGCTGGCCGGCGTCGGCCTGGGTGAGTGGATGGGACAGTTCGCATTGATTCCTGCGGCGTGGCGCTTCCCCCATTACGCCGAGACAATGGTGTTCTGCGGCGCCGTGCTGTTGTTGCTCATGCCGGCGTATCTGCTGCGAAGGGAGCGGGAAAAACGGGAAAGGCCACGCCACGGCGGGGATTCCGGCAGCATCTAGCCTGGCCCGTCACAAAGGTGCATCGAACACACGAATTGTATTTTCTTTTCGCCTTTGCGCCTCTGTGTTAGGCAGGCCTTCACAAATCAAATTCCGCCACTACCGGCGCATGGTCCGACGGCTTTTCCAGCCGCCGCGGCGCCTTATCCACGTAGGAGGCGGTACAACGCTCGCTCAGGTCCTTGGAGGCCAGTACCAGGTCGATGCGCAGGCCCAGGTTGCGGCGGAAGCCGGCGGCGCGGTAGTCCCACCAGCTGAAGCTCGCCTCCTCCTGCTCGAACAGGCGGAAGGTGTCGCTGAGACCGAGGTCGAGAATACCCTTCAGCGCCTCGCGCTCGGGGGTCGAGCAGAGTACCTTCTCGCGCCAGGCCTCCGGGTCGTGGCAGTCGCGGTCCTCGGGGGCGATGTTGAAGTCCCCCACCAATACCAGTTTGTCGTGGGCCTTCGCCTGCGCGGCCACGTAGTCGTGCAGGCGGGCCAGCCATTCCAGTTTGTAGTCGAACTTCTCCGAGCCCACCTCCTGGCCGTTGACCACGTAGAGGTTGAGCAGGCGCAGGTCGCCGAAGGTGGCGCCGAGCACGCGGCGTTGGGGATCGTCGAGGCCCGGCAGGTCGGTGACGACGTCGGTGGCGGGCGTCTTCGAGAGAATGGCGACGCCGTTGTAGGTCTTCTGGCCGGAGAACGCCACCTCGTAGCCGGCGACACGGATCTCCTCGGCGGGAAAATTCTCGTCGGTGAGCTTGGTCTCCTGCAGGCCGAGCAGGTCGGGCTGGTTTTCGGCAAGCCAGTCCAGCACCTGCGGCAGGCGCACCCGCAGGGAGTTCACGTTCCAGGAGGCGATTTTCAACATCTTTAAAACCCTATCTCGCGCTAAGGCGCTAAGGCGCAAAGAAAACCTTTAGCTCGGCATATTGTTGGCGAGGCGGACGATGCCGTGCTTGATGAGTTGAGCACCGAAGTTTATCAGCAGGCCTAACCGCTTGTCGGCCAAGCGCAGGTACGTAATCAATTGCTTTTTGTGTACCGGCACCAATTGCTCGACGGACTTGAGCTCCACTATGACCTTGTT
>CAZMMH010000032.1:5578-12626 GCA_964567315.1 uncultured Gammaproteobacteria bacterium | reverse complement strand
ATCCTCGTCCAGCTGCCCGGCCTCGGCGAAGTGAACCATCTCCACCAGGTCGTAGAGCCGCACCAGGTCGGTGCCGGCGTTGATGAAGGCCAGCTGGCAGCCGTCGCAGGAGCTGAACTTGTGGACGGCGACGCGCGGTTTGCGGTTTTCGATGTCCAGTTTCATCGCGAGGGCCTGTCGACGCCATGCGGACACCCAGCGTTGGCTCTCCAATGAGGCCAGGCAAGGCGCGCAGAACGCAGTTTGGTGACTCCAAATAAGCGATGCGCAACGCAGGATGGCCTCATTGGAGTGCCAGCCCGAAGGGACATTGCCATTTCCTCCGTTGGCAGCGGCGCAGGCTTATCAGCGTAATGAATGGGCTCGGCAATCATTCGCACCTTCTCCCCGAGGAAATGGCCATTGTCGATAGGTGTCCGCATGGCGTCGGCAGGCCCTAAAACCCCGGAACGCCGAGCAGCTCTTTCACCTCGGCATAGCAGAACACCGGCCCGTCCTTGCAGACGAAGTTGCCGCCCACCTGGCAATGGCCGCAGTGGCCCAGGCCGCACTGCATGTTGCGCTCCATCGACAGCCAGATGGCGCACTCGGGCATGCCCTTGCTCAGCAGCAGGCCGATCACCGCGCGCATCATCCCCTCCGGGCCGCAGAGCATGGCGATGGTGTTCTGCGGATCGAACTCGGCCTTCTCGAACAGCACGGTGATGTTGCCCTGTTGGAAAGGCCACTGCTGGCCGCCCTGGTCGGCCGCCAGCAGCACCTGGGTGTTGGGCTTGGCCGCCCACTCGCGATAACGCTCCTGCCAGATGAGATCGGCGGCGTGCTTCACCCCCTGCAGGATCGACATGCGGCGGAAGCGCTCGCGCCGTTTCATCACGTAATTGATCACCGAGACCACCGGCGCACAGCCGAGGCCACCGGTGGCCACGATCACGTCGCGCCCCTCGGCCTCCGCCAGCGGCCAGCCGCGGCCATAGGGACCGCGCACGCCGATGCGGTCGCCCACCTTGACCTTGGCCAGGCCGCGGGTGACCCGGCCCACCGCCCGGATGGTGTGGGCATACATATGCTCGTCCTGGGGATCGGAGACGATGGAGATGGGCACCTCGCCGACCCCGTGCAGGTAGAGCATGTTGAACTGACCGGGGTCGAAACTGTAGGCCTCGTGGGCCTGGGGGTCGGTGAAGCGCAGGCGCAGGGTGAAGATGGTCGGCGTCTCCTCGATCCGCTCGACCACTTCCGCCTCGAGAGGGAGGTAGGGATTGCTCATGCGTTTTCCCCCGCACAGATCGCGTTGGCCTCTTCGGTGATGTCGATACCCACCGGGCACCAGGTGATGCAGCGGCCACAGCCGACGCAGCCGGAGCGGCCGAACTGGTCGTGCCAGCTGCCCAGCTTGTGGCTCAACCACTGGCGGTAGCGGAACTTGCGCTCGCCGCGCACCACGATGCCGTGAATGTAGCTGTGGCCTTCGGTGAAGCAGGAGTCCCACTCACGCACCCGCGCGCTCTCGCCACCGCCCAGGTCGGCGTCGTCGCCCTCCTTGTGGCAGAAGCAGGTGGGGCAGACCGCGGTGCAGTTGCCGCAGGAGAGGCAGCGCGCCGCCACCGCGTCCCAACGCGGGTGCTGCAGGCGCTCGAACAGGGTCTCGCGCAGGTTGCGCCCGACCAGGGCGCGCTGCTGCATCTCCACCGCCCGCCGCTGCTGGCCCTCGGCCTCCGCCCGTTGACCGTCGTCGGCCGCGGCAAGCGCCAGGGATTGCAGCACCTTTTCGCCCCGCTCGCTGCTGCCCCGCAGCAGGAAGCCGTCGGCCAGTTCGCTCATGGCGATGTCGTAGCCGTGATCGCAGGTCGGGCCGTCGCCGGTGGAGGCGCAGAAGCAGGTGTCGGCCGGCTGGGCGCAGTCGACCCCCACCAGGAACAGCGCCGCGCGCCGCGCGCGGTAATAGGGGTCGGCCTTGGGCCGGGCCAGGAACAGCTGATCCTGGATGGTGGCGGCGGCCAGGTCGCAGGCGCGCACGCCGATCACCGCGGTGGGCGGCGGCTCGGGCAGGCTCTCCCGGAACTGGAGGTGGCCGGCCTCGTCCTTCTCCGCCCGCCACAGCACCTCGCGCGGTGCGAACAGCAGCGGCTTGAGCCCCTGCGGGCCGGTGGCCCAGGCGAACAGGCGCTCGCCGGCATCGTGGTGCAGGCGGTACTGGCCCGGGGCCTGCGCCTCGCGCACCCCCTTGGGGAAATCGTCGACGGCGTGTACCGGAGCGAACTGCAACGCCCCCTCACGCAGCTGTGGCCCCAGCAGCTGGTAGCCCTCGGCAACGAGGGCGTCCAGGAGCCGCTGAAACTGATCACGCGGAAGGTAGTCTGGCATGGCCCGAAGAGACCTGTCGGTGGTGGTTGTGGATGCAGTCTAGACCATAGATCGTGACCGCATTTATACAAGTCGCCATCAACGTCTCGCCCGGAAAAATCTCAGTGGTATAGTCAGCAATATCCCGCATGGAATGGAGAAACCTGCATGCCGCACCTGCCGTTGCTCGTCGAGCCCGCCGAGTTGGAGGCCTGCCTCGGCGGCCCCGACCTGCTGTTGGTCGACCTGTGCAAGCCCGAGAGCTACCCGCAGCAACATCTCCCCGGTGCGGTCCACCTGGAGTATGTGCACCTGATCGCCACCCGCCCGCCGGTGGCCGGGCTGCTGCCGGACGCGGCGGCCCTGGCGGAGCTGTTCGGCGGCCTCGGTATCGGCCCGGAAACCCACGTGGTCGCCTACGACGATGAGGGCGGCGGCAAGGCCGCGCGCCTGCTCTGGACCCTGGAGACGGTGGGCCACCGACACCTCTCCCTGCTCAACGGCGGCATCCACGCCTGGAACGCGGAACAGCGGCCGCTGGAGGCCGGCCACAGCCACCCCTCCGCCGTGCGCTTCCCGCTCACGGAGCCGGCCCACGGTTTCATCACCACGGAGGAGATCCTGGCGCGCCTCGAGGCGCCCGGCGTGGCCCTGCTCGACGTGCGCAGCGCCGACGAGTTCAGCGGCGCCCGGCGCTACAGCGCCCGCGGCGGCCACATTCCGGGGGCGGTGAACATGGAGTGGACCCAGGTCATGGATCCCCAGCGGCAGCTGCGCCTGCGTAGCGACACGGAGCTGATGGCGCTGCTGGAGGGGCACGGGGTGACGAAGGACAAGGAGGTGATCGTCTACTGCCAGACCCACCACCGCTCCGCCCACACCTACATGGTGCTCCGGCACCTCGGCTACCCACGTGTTGCCGGCTACCCCGGCTCCTGGTCGGAGTGGGGCAACCGCGAGGATACGCCGGCGGCCTAATCCGGCAGGCGGATGAAGTGTTCGCGGTAGTACTGCAGCTCGCGCACCGACTCGCGGATGTCGTCCAGGGCCTGGTGGGTGTTGTTCTTCTTGAAGTTCTTCGGCAGCTCCGGAGCCCAGCGGGCCGCCAACTCCTTGAGGGAGCTCACGTCGAGGTTACGGTAGTGGAAGAAGGCCTCCAGCTCCGGAATCCAACGGGCGAGGAAGCGCCGGTCCTGGCAGATGCTGTTGCCGCACATGGGCGACGCCCCCTTGGGCACGTACTGCTCGAGGAAGCCGATGGTCATGGCAGCGGCCTGCTGCTCATCGATGCGGCTGGCCCGGACCCGCTCCACCAGCCCCGAGGCGCCGTGGGTGTTGGTGTTCCACTCGTCCATACCGGCCAGGATTTCGTCGCTCTGGTGCACCGCAATCACCGGCCCCTCGGCCAGCAGGTTGAGCTGGGCGTCGGTCACCAGGGTGGCGATTTCGATCACCCGGTCGTTCATGGAGTCGAGCCCGGTCATCTCCAGGTCGATCCAGATCAGGTTGCTGGCTTTCGGCTCCACGGCTACCCTCTCGCGCTGGACTTGACGTCAATCGGACGGCCATTCTAACCCGACTCCAACCCGACCACGCAGCGGAAACCCCCGATGCCGAGCTTTACCGCCCTTTTTCTCCTCTTCCTCGCCGCCTCCCTCGGCGTGCATGCCTGGCTGCTGCTGCGCAACGTGCGTCACATCCGCGGTCACCGCGAACGGGTGCCGGAGGCCTTCCGTGAACGGATCGGCCTCGCGGCCCACCAGCGCGCCGCCGACTACAGCATCGCCCTCGGCCGCTTCTCCCTGGTCGAACTGCTGTTCGAGACCGCCCTGCTGCTGGCCTGGACCTTCGGCGGCGGCCTCGACCTGCTGGACCGGGCCTGGCGCGGCCTGAGCCTCTCTCCGCACTTCACCGGCATGGCCTTCCTCCTCAGCCTGGGGCTGATCGCCGGGCTGCTGGAGCTCCCCTTCAGCCTCTATCGCACCTTCGTGCTCGAGCAGCACTACGGCTTCAACCGCACCACGCCGAAGGTCTTCCTCGGCGACACACTGATCAACACCCTGCTGTTCCTGGCGATCGGCGGGCCGCTGGCCTGGGTCGCGGTGTGGCTGATGGACTCGGCCGGCGGCGTCTGGTGGCTCTGGCTCTGGCTGCTCTGGCTCACCTTCGGCCTAGTGATGATGTGGGCCTACCCGGTGCTGATCGCACCGCTGTTCAACCGCTTCACCCCGCTGGAGGATGAAGCACTGCGCCGGCGCATCGAGGCCCTGCTGGCACGCTGCGGCTTTCGCTCCAAGGGGGTCTTCGTGATGGACGGCTCGAAGCGCTCGGCCCACGGTAACGCCTACTTCGCCGGGCTCGGCCGCAACAAGCGCATCGTCTTCTTCGACACCCTGCTGCAGGGGCTCGACGGCGAGGAGATCGAGGCGGTGCTGGCCCACGAGCTGGGCCACTTCCGCCTCCACCACATCCCCAAGCGGATCGCCGCCAGCGCCCTGTTGAGTCTGGCCGCGCTGGCCCTGCTCGGCTGGCTCAGCGGCCAGCCCTGGTTCTACAGCGCCCTCGGCGTCAGCACTCCCTCGCCCCACGCGGCCCTGGCCCTGTTCCTGCTGGCGGCGCCGGTGTTCGGCTTCTTCCTGGCGCCGCTGTTCGCCCTGGTCTCGCGCCGCCACGAGTACCAGGCGGACGATTTCGCCGCCCGCCAGAGCGATCCAGGGCTGCTGATCCAGGCCCTGGTCAAGCTCTACAAGGAGAACGCCAGCACCCTCACCCCGGATCCGCTCTACTCCGCCTTCCACGACTCGCACCCGCCGGCCTCCCTGCGCGTGGCACACTTATCGACTAGAATTGCCGGCAATCGGGAGACCGCCCCATGAAGCGCATTTTCGCCGCCACCCTGCTGCTCGTCGCGCTGCCGTCGCTGACCGCCGCGGCCGATCTCAAGCACGGCCAGCAGCTGCACGACCAGCACTGCCTCAGCTGCCACCACCCCGACGTCTATACCCGGCCGAACCACCGGATCAACTCCCTGGCCGGTCTCGACAAGGGGGTACGGCGCTGCGAACTCTCCCTCGGCCTGCGCTGGTTCGACGAGGACATCGCCGATGTGGTCGGCTACCTGAACAAGAACTACTACAAGTTCGACTGAGCCATGTCCGCACTGCGCGATCGCCACTGCCGCCCGCTCTCCAAGGAGACCCCACCCCTCGACAGCGAGGCGGCGGGCCGCCTGCAGGCCGAACTCGACCCGGCCTGGGTCATCAACGCGGCCGGCGACACCCTGGAACGCGAATTCCGCTTCCGGGACTTCTACCGCACCATCGCCTTCGTCAACGCCGTGGCCTGGATCGCCAATGGCGAGGATCATCATCCCGACCTCGAGGTCGGCTATAGCCGCTGCCGGGTCCGCTACTCCACCCACTCGGTCGGCGGCCTCTCCGAGAACGACTTCGTCTGCGCCGCCAGGATCGACGCCCTGACCCACGCCGACGAATGAAGCTTCGCAACGCCCCGCAGTTCCCGTGTCGAAACGCCGCCTGAGCAAACAGCAGCAGGTGCGCATTCGCGCCCTGCAGACCGAGCGCCGTGCACGTGCCGGCCACCACCGCAGCAGCGCGGACGCCGAGGGCGAGCTCGGCGCCGAGCGCCACGGCACGGTGGTAATCAACCAGCGGGCCGCCGCCCTGGTGGAGGACGCCGAAGGCGGCCTACACCAGTGCAAGGTCCGTCAGAACCTGGGCGGCCTCGCCTGCGGCGACCGCGTGGTGTGGCAGCCGGCGGATTCGGGTGGCGGGGTGGTGATCGCGGTGGAGCCGCGGCGTAGCCTGCTTGAGCGTCCCGGCTTCGACGGCCGGCCCAAGGCGGTGGCGGCAAACCTCGACCAGATCGTGGTGGTGGCCGCGGCACGGCCGGCACCGAGCCTGTCACTGATCGACCGCTACCTTGTCGCCGCCGAGCTGAGCGGGATCAAGCCGGTGGTGCTGCTGAACAAGATCGACCTGCTGGACAGCGCGGCACTGGAGGCCCTGCGCGCCCGGCTGGCCACCTTCGAGACCCTCGGCTATCCCGTGCTACTGGCCTCCACCCACAGTGAACACGGCCTCGACGCCGTGCGGGCGCGCCTGGCCGGCCATACCAGCATTCTGGCGGGACAGTCGGGGGTGGGCAAATCATCCCTGGTCAAGGCCCTGCTGCCTGACCTGGAAATCCGCATCGGCGCCGTTTCCGAGGCCACCGGCCATGGCCGCCACACCACCACCGCCTCGGTGCTTTACCACCTGCCCCACGGGGGCGAGCTGATCGACTCCCCGGGGGTGCGCGATTTCGGCCTCGGTCATGTCGCGGCCGAACGGATCATCGAAGGCTTCCCGGAACTGCAGCAACTGGCCTCCGCCTGCCGTTTCAGCGACTGCGCCCATACGGTCGAGCCCGGCTGCGCCCTGCGCGCGGCGGCGGCGCAAGGCGAGATCGACCCGCGGCGCCTGGCCAGCTTTCTCGCCATCCGCGATGAGCTCGCCGCCGGATCCCATTGACCGCAGTATGTACGGCACGCCGTCCGGCGTCGCCATCATGCGACGACAACGGCAACGCGTCGGGAGCAGGCGCTCAGCCGGGCGGCCAGGCCATGGGCCGCCCGCCGAGCAGGTGCAGGTGCAGATGGAACACGCTCTGGCCGCCGTCACGGTTGCTGTTCATCAGGGTG